>CANPZJ010000047.1 GCA_947588795.1 uncultured Bacilli bacterium | reverse complement strand
AGTATGATTACTATCTTTTTTACATTTAAAACATTTATAAATAAACCATTAAAAGAATTACCAGAAGTAAAATTAAGCAAAAGTATTGGCAAAAATGTTTTTGCTATCATGGTAGAAGATGATAATGGTGATGGTTATCAAGAATATGAAGGAGAAGAATGGCCCAAAGAAGTATATAGTTTTAGTAAGGCCGAATGTTTAGATAATAGTGGAAATAAAATAGAAAATGCTATTAATTTTGATACTAAATCAAATACTGCAACGTTAAATACTAACAAAACTATATATTGTACTTTATATTTTGATATAAAAAAATTTAAAGCACTTGATATAGTTGCCAGTAAGCCGACTGGATTAAGCCAAGAATTAGTTGGTGATTTATATAGGTACCAAGGTATAGCTGAGAAATATAATACTGAAGAAGATAATCCTAATAATTTGCCAGTAATAAACAACAATTATATATGCTTTGGCACAAAAAATAAAACAGATTGTATTAAATATTCTGATAAATATATGTATAAAATAATTGGTATAACAAATACTGGTCAATTAAAATTAATAAAGAAAACTAGTATAATAGAAGATCAAATTAATAAATTTCAATGGTGGACAGATTATCTTACCGATATAGATTGGAAAAATTCTTTATTATATAAAAGGTTAAATGGTAAAAGTAATGGAAATAATAGTGCATCTGATGGAAACACAAACATATTTGTTAAAAATCCATATTATGAATATATGAATGATAATACAAAGTGGTATAGTATAATTGAAAATCATAATTGGTTGTATGGAGATATAATTGAAAATATTAAAAGTGAAAATTTTAATGTCAAAACAGTTTATGGTATAGAAAATAGCGGAATAATATTATGGCAAATAGAAACAGGTAAATTACCAACTAAGCATTATGAAAAAACATCTTCTTCAATCCAACAATCAGTTCATCAATGGGGATCTTTAAATGTTGAAGATAAAATAGCTTTACCTTATATCCATGATTATTATTTATCATATAATAATAGCCGCGATTTTAGTTATAATACTAATGATTATGATAAAACAAGCTGGATGTATATTGAAAATAATGATATTAGAAATAATACATCAGAATGGACCATGACAAGAATGGGGTCTAATATGTATGATTCATATTTTGTATGGGAAATAGAAAGAGGCTTTGTTTTTACTGTTAATTTAAAAGTAGCTATTGCCACTAGACCAGTATTTTATGTAACAAATAATGTGATTTTATCTGGGAAAGGTACAGAAAATTGCCCTTATATGATAAATATTTAAAACTATTGACAAAAAATAAAATATTTTTATTTTAATTTTGAATTGCAATGATACATTTTTTTTGATATTCTATATAATAGATAAATATTATAGAAGGGTTGATTATGGCTAGTTTAGGTGAACACTTTAAAATAAATCCAGATAATCTAGTTAGTGATAATAAAGTTATTTTTAAAGGAGCTAACTATCGTATTACCATATTAAGTGAACGCTTAATACGTTTTGAGTACTCTTTAAATAATGAATTTTATGATGGAGCTACGGAAATAGTTCATAATCGTTCCTTTAATGCACCGAAAATAAAAGTAGAACAAGATAGTAATTATTTAGTTATTACTACTAAATATTTTATTTTACAATATGCTAAAGAAAAACCATTTAAAGGACCAGCATTAGCACCAGATTCTAATTTAAAAGTAAAATTAGTTAATACTGATAAACTATGGTATTATGGCCATCCTGAAGCAAGAAACTTTAAAGGGAGTGCCTTTAGTATTGAAGACTTTGGGGAAGGTACTAAACTTTCTAATGGCCTTTATTCCACTGATGGTTTTGCAATGCTTGATGATAGTAAGTCAATGTTAATAGATAATGATGGTTTTATGATACCTAATAATACGAAAAGAATAGATTTTTATCTTTTTGCTTACAGAAGAGATTTTGGTTTATGTTTAAAAGATTATTTCACATTAACCGGATATCCCCCAATGCTTCCAAGATATGCTTTAGGTATTTGGTGGTATCGAGATATGATTTATAGTTTTGCCGATACAAAAAAATTAATTCAAACTTTCAATAAAAATAATGTGCCTATTTCTGTTTTATTACTAGGAGAATTTTGGCATAAAAAAGATCCTAATAATTATAATTTACATAAAACTGGTTATACCTTTAATAAAGAATTGTTTAATGATCCAAAGGAATTTACTAAATATATGCATGATCGTGGAATAAGAGTGGGTCTTAATTTAGATGGTAGTGAAGGCATAAGTAATATAGAAGATAATTATTATGCCTTGTGTACGGAAATGAATTATCCAACTGATAAAGTTGTTCCTTTTCATGTATTAGATAAAAATTTTATTGTTGGTTATTTTAATCGCCTTATAAATCCTCTATATGAAATAGGCATAGATTTCTTTTGGCTTGATAGTAAAGATGAAGTAGTAACAAGAGTACTTAATTATTATCATTTTAATGATTATAAAAAATTTCCGGATAGAAGAGGAATGATTTTCTCACGTAATGGAGGAAGATCAGCTCATTTATATCCAGTTCATTATTCCGGTGAAACTAAAGTTGGCTGGGATACTCTAAAATATTTACCATATTTTAATTCTACTGCTAGTAATATTGGCATGTCTTGGTGGAGTCATGATATTGGGGGCTTTAAAGGTGGTATTGAAGATGGTGAACTTTATCTAAGGTATGCTGAACTTGCCACATTTAGTCCAATTTTTAGATTTAGTGCTAAAAGAGGTGCATATTATAAAAGAGAACCTTGGAATTGGGATATCAAAACTTATACTATCGTTAAAGATTATTGTAAATTAAGGCATAAATTAATACCTTATTTATATACGGAAAATTATAAATATCATAAAACTTGTTTACCAGTAGTAGAGCCTTTATATTATTATTATCCTGAACTATTTGATGAACCAGACTTTCGTAATGAATATTATTTTGGAACTGAACTTTTAGTATCCCCAATTACAGAACCTAAAGATACCATAATGAATAGAGCAATCGAAAGAATATTTTTACCTAAAGGTACTTGGTATGATTTTACAACTGGTAAAAAATTTGTCGGTAATAAAAGGTATACATTATTCTTTAAAGATGAAGATTATCCAGTATATGCTAAATCAGGTTCAATAATACCAATTGCCAAATTAGATGAAAATATTAATAATACTAATCCTCCTAAAGGAATGGAAATAGATGTTTTTCCAGGTAGCAGTAATGTATATCGTTTATATGAAGATGATGGTTTATCTTCTCTATATGAAGAAGGTTATTATATTATAACAGCAATTGATTATAATTATGCTAAAGATGAATATGATTTATCTATTCATCCAGTTGATGGTAAAACTGGTATTATTCCGGATGAAAGAGATTATTTTATTAGATTTAGAAATACGAGAGAACCTGAAAATATTTCTATTAATATTAATAATGAGCCAATAACTAATTATATAACTTATGTAGAAGATAATGATTTTGTTATTGAAATAAAGAAAGTGGATACTAAAAAACAATTAGATATTAGTTGTTTTGGTAAAGATTTGGAAATAGATGCAGCAAGAATTATTAATGAAGATATTAATCAAATTATTAGTGATGTTCCAATAGAGACGTTAATTAAAGAAAGAGTTGGAGCAATTATGTTTAGTAATATGAGTGTTAGTAAAAAAAGAATTGCCATTAGAAAATTAAAAAGTACAGGTCTAGATCCATTATTTATTAAAATGTTTTTAAAATTGCTTGAATATATAGAATAATTTTAATATAATAAAGACATAAAAACGAAGGAAAAAAGAGTAGTAATAATAAGAATTTAAAAAAGAGAGTTAGTGGAAGGTGCAAACTAATTAAATAATTATTATGAACTTGCTTTTGGATAGTTTATGGGTAGTTCTAATAAAGACTAAAAGAAAAAATAAAGGTGGTACCGTGGGATTATTCTCACCCTTTGGTACTATCTTTTTTGCATTTAGGAGGGCTTATGAGTAGAATAGAAGCAGGTCTAATATTATTTGCTATGTTATTTGTAGTTATCTTTTTAGTAGATTATTTATGTATTAAACTGCGTTATTTAAGAAGATTAACAGGAAAAAAGAAAAGCAAAAAAAATAAAAAGAATAATGAGTTAATGGAACTTTCTTACTTAATAGGTAAATTTAATTTAGATAAAGATAAATTACCAATAAAAGTATTATTACCTATAATATCTGCAATTAATGCCTTTATTATATCTTTAGTAGCAGTCGTAGTAATTGCTACTAATACATATATAATATTACAGTTCTTATTTGGTTTTATCTTACTCATCGCACTCATTTATGCTTTATATGAATTATTAGGAAGATTTTTAGAAAGAAGAGGTTATACAAAATGATAAATAAAAGTTATGAAAAAAAATGGCAAGATATTTGGAAGAAGGAAGAAGTATTTAAAGCAAGTAATAATAGTGATAAAGAAAAATACTATGTTTTAGTAGAATTTCCTTATCCATCTGGAACAGGATTACATGTTGGTCATGTAAGAAGTTATGCGGCCTTAGATGCAATGGCGAGAATGAAAAGAATGCAAGGATATAATGTTTTATTTCCAATGGGATGGGATGCTTTTGGGGCTCCTGCTGAACAATATGCGATAAAAAATCATATCTATCCGGCTGATGCTGTAAAAGAAAATATCAAAACTTTTAAAAGTCAAATTGAATCTTTAGGTATATCTTTTGATTGGAGTAGAGAATTTTCGACAACAGATCCAGAATATTATAAATGGACCCAATGGCAATTTCTAGAGTTTTATAAAAAAGGTATGGCTTATAAAGCAGAAAAAGAAATCAATTGGTGTCCTAAATGTAAGACAGGATTATCTAATGAAGATGCTGCTGGTGGTGTATGTGAAAGATGTGGTACCCCAGTTACCAAAAAACTTAAGAGTCAATGGATTTTAAGAATGAGTGATTATGCTGATCGTTTACTTGATGGCTTAAAAGATACGGAATTTGAAGAAAGAATTAAAGTTGCTCAAATTAATTGGATTGGTAAAAGTGTGGGGGCCGAAATAGATTTCAAATTAAAAGATACGGATGATGTTTTAAAAGTATTTACGACAAGATGTGATACTTTATTTGGTGTTACTTTTATGGTTATGTCACCAGAACATAAATTACTAGAAAAATATAGTGATCGTATTAAAAATATTGATGAAGTAAGAAAATATCAAGAGATGGCTAAGAATAAAAGTGAAATTGAAAGAACTGATGCTACAAAAGAAAAAACTGGTGTTAAAATAGAAGGACTTACGGCGATTAATCCAGTTAATAATGAAGAAATTGAAATATGGATTAGTGATTATGTTCTATCAAGTTATGGAACTGGTGCCATTATGGCTGTTCCAGCTCATGATGATCGAGACTTTGCTTTTGCTCGGAAATTTAATATTCCAATTATTCAAGTTTTAGCGAAAGATCAAAACGAAGAGATAAAAGAATTAAATGAAGCTTATACTGAAGATGGTACCCATATTAATTCTGAATTTCTAAATGGTCTAAATAAAGAAGATGCCATTAATAAAATGTTAGAATTTTTAGAGAAAAATCATTGTGGTAAAAAAACAACTAATTATAAATTGCAAGATTGGATATTCTCAAGACAAAGATTCTGGGGTGAACCTATTCCAATGATTTATTGTGATGATTGTGGTTGGGTACCAGTACCAGAGGAAGATTTACCAGTTACACTTCCTGAGGTTGCCAATTACGAACCAACTGATAATGGGGAAAGTCCACTTGCTAATATTACGGAATGGGTAAATGTACCATGTCCAAAATGTGGTAAAATGGCTCATCGTGAAACTGATACAATGCCAAACTGGGCTGGCTCATCATGGTATTGGTTAAGATTTATGGATCCCCATAATGATAAAGAGTTTGTTGGTCAAGATGCTCTTAAATATTGGGGTAT
>CANPZJ010000046.1 GCA_947588795.1 uncultured Bacilli bacterium | reverse complement strand
TGCTATAATATTTCTAGCTTGCTCATATGGCGAAATTGGCAGACGCGATAGACTCAAAATCTATTTTCCTTTGGAAGTCTCGGTTCAAGTCCGAGTATGAGCACCAATATAATAATAGACTCGAACCTTATAGTTCGGGTTTTAAAAAGGGTGAATTTATATGATAAATTGTCAATTTTGTAAAATGGATAAAAGTTTATTTTATAATACAAAAATAGAAGAAACTAATAATTTTATTATTATTCCTTGTCTAGGTTCTTTAGTCCCAGGCTATATTTTAATTTTGCCGAAAAAACATACATATTGTATGACCAATTTTGATGAAGATATATTGAAAGAATATAATTCTATTTTGGAAAAGTACAGAGAAAAATTCAAAAAAATATATGGTAAATATCCAATTGTTTTTGAACACGGTACTCCTGATCCTTGTGGTATTTGTGCAAATTGTGTAATTCATGCCCATACTCATATAGTTAATCATAATTATAAAAATGAGGAGGAAATAATTAATAAACTAAATCTTGTAAAAATCAATGGATTAAATAATATTGAAAAGAGAAATTATATATATTATAAAAATCCCCAAGGAATTGATTATATAACTTATAATTTTGAACCAATTAGTCAAATTATGCGAATTTTTATCGCTAATGATTTAAATATGAGAGAAAAGTATGACTGGCGAAAATATCATTTTGATGACAATATAAAAAAAACAATAAAAGATTTAATAGGCTAAAGCAATTTATTAGATAATATATTTATCATAAAATACATAAGAAAGGATGTTTTTTTATGATGTATTACCCTAAAAATAATTACCCTGTAACTAATTTAAATAATAATGATAGATATTTTTTAGTCCCATTTTTAGGTGGAGCTTTACTAGGTGGAGCAGCAGTCGGACTAACAAGACCTAGACCTATTTATAATGTTGCTCCAAATCCAGGGCCTTATGGTGGAGGTTATTATAATTCACCATATCCATATGGCAATTTTAGTTATAATTATTATTATCCAAGACCATATTAAAAGATTACCTTTTGAGTAATCTTTTTTAGTAGTATTATATTAAAAATGCTTCAATGATAATTTGTTTGGTTTTTTCTTTTTGGTTGCATGTAGTTAATACTAATTTAGAATAATCATCTTTTTTAATTTCAATTGTGCCATCTTTATCTTCTTCATAAATATTATTTATTTTATAAAAGTATTCATTATTGTTATAGTAAATAATAATTTCATCATTAATACTAAGTTTGTATAAATCTTTGAAATATGATTTTCTGCCATTACCAGAATGGCCGGCAATAGCAAGAAAACTATGTTCCTCATCTGGCATTGAAGATTTAGCTAATACTTGAATATTTTTATTAACATTATTATTTTTATTATCAATATTATAAAAACCTTTACGTAAATTAATCGCAGGTATTTCTAATATTCCGATATAATTATCATTACTAATTTTTTGATAACCAGTATCATTTATAGTTGTATTAAAATATTTCCTAATTAATTTTTCTTCTTTTCTATTTTCACAATATAAAGATAAATAATAAATACTTAATAAAATAATTGTACTTATGAAAGTAATTAAAAATATTTTAATTATTTTCTTTTTTGGCATAAAGATAACATCCTAAAGATATAATAATATTAATTATCCCAATTATATTAACTATTGTATTTTTATTATCTAGTGTTTTAGGTACAGATAAGACTATTCGCTCATTGGTCATATTGGCTTTGATAACTTCACCATTTTCTGTTATTTCAAAGAAATTTTTACTATCATTTAAAACATAACCTTCAGGAGCTTCACTTTCAACAAAATAGAATTTTCCAACAAATAGATTAGGTATCTTAATATTACCATCTTGATCAGTATAACCTTCAAATATTAAAGTACCATTTTCATAGTCATCTGTATAAGTGTATACCTCTATTTTGGTATTAGGTAAAACTTCACCTGTAGATATATCACTTTTATTAAATTCAAATGTTCCTTTAGGTAAATAGTTTTTAAAAGTAAAAGATAAACTTACAATATCAGTATATTGATCTTTATATTTAAGTTCAAAATAATGTTTAGTTGTATCTAAGATATAACCATCTAAAGTTTTAGTTTCAACTAAATAATATTTTCCTAAATATAAATTTTTAATATTAATTTTGCCATCTTTAGTAATAAAACTATCTATTAAAGTATCTTTTTTATAGATAAGAGTACCATCCCCAGAATATACATCTTCACCAGCATATAATTCATAAGTTACACCATCTAAAGGAATATCTTCATAACGAAAAGTATTATCTTCTAAAACAACTTTTTCACCAATTTTATGAATATTTACTTCGCCCATAACTTCTTTATTTTCAAATCTTACTTCTAAAATAACTCCATATTCATCATCATAGATAAAATTAGAATCATCATTAATTGAAAATAGAAGAGGAGTTTTATTCCATAAATAACCTGGAATTAATTGATTTTCTATTTCTTCAATTTGATAGTTACCTGCTTCTAATAAATATGGGGTAATAAACATACCATCAGTTGTTTCAAATTCACAAATTTTTTCAGTCTTTGGATAAGTAACATTTTGACAAACATATTTATTAGTATCTAAATTTTTAATTTTAAATTTAATACCATCTTTTACTAAAACATTTTTTGAATTACTATCAACCTTAATAAGCTTTAAATGAGCCATGACCTCTCCATCAGCAATAACTTTAGTAAGCGGTTCATCATTTTCGATTACTATTTCAAAATCTTTAACTTTTTCAAATCCAGGTGTTGTTGAGGTTTGCTTAACGACATAAGTACCAAAAGGCAAGGTAAGAGTTAAATGACCATCTTTATCAGTTGTTTTAGTTGCAACTAATTTATTGCTTGATTTTAAATAAAATTCAAAAGTAACATTAGGTTCAGAGGTAAGAATACCTGTTTTACCATTATTTATTACTTTGTAAAATTCTATTTTTTTCTCAATAACTTTTTCATATACTTTAATACTTGGATAAAGATTTTCATCGGTAATTTCAAAGTAATATTTTTGCTTATCTAAAGTATATCCTTTGCTTGGTTTAATTTCTTGTAAGTAATATTTTCCTAATTTAGGTAAATTTGGACTAGTAACTTTTGAATTATTCCCAATACTTATTTCGGTAATTTTATTATCATCATTATCATAAATGCCATAGATAGCTCCTTTTAAAGTAGCATCACCTTGGGGTGTAATAGATAAATTATCTTTATCTAATTTTTCTACTGTAACTTTACCACCAGTACTTTTAATTGTTACTTGAAAAGTTATTTCTTCATCTAAACCAAAGTAACCCATTTTTTGGGATATTTCATCAATCCCAGCATATAGGGTAGTATTAGTACTAACATATTGCTTTCTTTTTAAAGTAACAGCAATATTCCCAACTTTTTTGGGTGTTACTTTCAAAGTATTTCCATCAATTGATGCAGTATAATTACTATTTTCCATAATTTCATAATTGGAAAGTAAATTATTACTATCAGTAAATGTTACTAAATTGCCAATAGTGGTACTTTTTTCTTCATTCACAAATGATGGCATATCATAATGGCTATTAACGAGTTTATTTATTTCATTTTTCTCTTTACTTATATCAATGAAATCTCCATAACCTGATGGTTCAGTCCAATATTCAACTTTACCATTACCAGTTAACTCCCAAATTAAGGCTTGAGTAGCCATCCGGTATCTTAAAGTTTTATGAGTAGGATAGTCATAACCATAATAACCAATTAACTGCATTTTTTTATTTACTGCCTCACTATATGGAGAAGTAGTAAGGCCACCCATTTCTTTGTAATCTAAAGTTGTAATATGAGTACCAGGCTCAATACAATAAGTTGTATTACCTTCAATCTCATATTCATGATACTTAGCCGAGAAATACTTTTCGCCACCACCATATCTTACGTACCAAACATTATCAACTGGTGTTTGCACTAATTTGGCTGCATTTACACCTTTAATACTACTAAATAACACTACTGCGAATACCGCTAAAAATTTCCAATATTTTTGCAAATATTTTTCCTCCTTTCACTTATATTATTCGTCACTCATAGGCCGATTTCCTTTTTTTTAAGGAAAATTTTCACAAAAATTTCACAAAACTGGGCATTTTCGCTATTTTTCAACAAATTTTGACCACATTTTAAATTGCTTAAAAAGTGTATAAAAAATTTATAAATTGCTCATTATGAACATAGAATTGTAAAGGGAGAATATTTATGTTTAATAATTTTGGTGTTCATGTAGCAAATATTTTTAAAACTGCCGAAAGAGAGAGATATGCTCTTCATCATCCTTATGTGGGAACGGAGCATTTACTTCTAGCTATTCTTTTATGTGATGAAGAAATGGCTGATTATTTAAAAAGTTATAAACTTACTTATGAGTCTTTTAAAAAAGAATTAACTTTAGTGGTAGGAAGCGCAACTAAGGCTAGTGAATTTAATTTATATACCCCTCTTTTAAAAAGAGTAATTAATAATGCTTTAGAAAATGCTAAAGAAAATAATAATGGTCTAGTTACTCCAAAACATTTAGTTTTGGCTATCTTAGAAGAAGGCGAAGGAATAGCTATTCGTCTTTTAATAGGGATGGGTATTGATATTGATGAAATGTATGAATCTTTAAATAAAAGTAATAAACTTACTAGTAAAAAACTAGAAATATATGAAACAGGTATTTTACTTAATGAGACCGTTGATTTTAATGAATGTGTTATAGGAAGAGATAAAGAGATTGATTTAATTATTGAAACAATTTTAAGGAAGAAAAAAAATAATCCCATTTTAATTGGAGATGCTGGAGTAGGAAAGACCGCCATAGTAGAAGAACTTACTCGTCGGATTATGAAAAGGGAAGTGCCAGATAACTTATTTGACACCAAAATTGTGGCTTTAGAAATGGGATCTTTAGTTTCTGGTACAAAATATCGTGGTGAATTTGAAGAGAAACTTACTAAAATCATTAAAGAGTTAGAAAGTGAAGGCAATATCATTTTATTTATTGATGAAATTCATGCGATGGTTAATGCCGGTGGAGCAGAAGGAGCAATTACCGCCGGTGATATTTTCAAACCAGCTCTAGCCCGTGGTAAAATTAAAGTAATCGGCGCAACAACAGTAGAAGAATACAACAAGTTTTTCTCCGGTGATAAAGCCCTAATGCGAAGATTTGAAGTAATAAATGTCTCTGAACCAAAAAATCGCGAAACCAAAGAAATATTATTAAAAGTAAAAAGTGAATATGAGCATCATCATAATGTAATTATCCCAAGTAATATGATAGATAAAATAATTTATTATACTGATAAATTTATTACTACCAAGAAAAATCCAGATAAAGCGATAGATTTTTTAGATTCAGTTTGCTCAAAAGTTAAAACCCAAAGTAATAATAGTCTAGCTAAAAAAGAATTATATAAAAAACTAGAAGAAATAAAAAAACTTAAAGAAGCAAGTATTAAAGAAAATAATTATGATAAAGCCTTAGAATTATATCAAGAAGAATTAAAAATCAAAGATGAATTAAAACATTATCAAGTAAATAAGAAACCTAAAATACAAGAAAGTGATATTATTAGTGTTTTAGAAAATAAGACTAATATGATATTTACCAAAGAAAAACTAAGTTTCTTAAAAGATATTGAAAAACAAATAGATAAAGAATTATATAATGTTAATAATTATACGAAAACTATTAGTAATTTAATTAAAAGTAATTTATTAAATAAAGAAGGATTTTTAAAATTATATTTAGAAGGTGGAGCCTTTTTAGGTAAAAGTACTATTGTTAAAAAATATGCTGAAAATATTCCTGGCGCAGCATTCTTAAGAATTGATTTAAAAGAATACAAAACTTCTTATGATATTAATAAATTACTAGGTACAACGCAAGGTTATGTCGGCTATAATGATGAACATTTATTTAGCAGACTTAAAAATAATAATTTTACCATTATTTTATTTGATAATTATAAAGAAGCTCATCAAAGTATTAAAGATTTAATTAAAGATATTTTAAAAGAAAAAGTAATTACGGATAATCGAGGGGAAAAAATTTATTTTAATAATACTTTTGTTTTTATAACTGATGATATAG
>CANPZJ010000045.1 GCA_947588795.1 uncultured Bacilli bacterium | reverse complement strand
CTCTTCCTTCTCTATCACCACCCCATGGCGTAGTTTCTGTTTTAACTTCTGTTTTTTCTTTAACTAATGAATCAGTTGCTTCTTCTAAATCTTTACCATTAATTCCTAAACTATAAGTGTAATAATATTCTTTGACATATTTACTATCACCATAATTATTGATTTCTTCTTCACTGACAGGTTCTATTTCATTAAAAGCATCAATCATTTCTTCTTGAGTTTTGTCTCCATCTTTAAGTGAATTCATCAAATTATTACGATTCATCCCAATAGTTACTTCAATGAGATTTTTTGTTTGATAAGCAGTAACTATATCACTAGCACTTTGTCTTATCGCTAAAGTTATCGCACCAGATGCAGATATTACAATGATAATAATTGCAATTAAAATATTCCTTCCTTTATTTCTTGTAATTGATGTTAAAGCGTTTTTTAAAATATACATATTTATCTTCCTTTCTGGCTCATTATAACATATTAAATATGTAATTTATGTAAATTTTATTAGTATTTTTCAAGAAAAAAGATATTCACTTTAGCAAATATCTTCTAAATCATTTTTTAAATTAAAATCACTTAAACCATTTGACAAATAAATATATAAATTATGATATTTTACTTTTTGATAATTAGGATATATCTCATTAAAATAGTTATCTAAGGCATCGAATACATTATTATCTTCTGTATCTATTATTATATAAATATCATCATTATTAGTAACTTTAACTATGGAATTTTTGACATTAGATAAATCTCCTGCAATTATATTAGATAATTTTTCATCTTTAACATTATTTTTTTCAGTTGTGATATAACCACCTAAAAAGCTTTCTAAACAAGTCATATCAACAGAATCAATTAATTCATATTTGACTTTTAAATCTTTATCAACAACTATTTTGTACTCTCTTTTATCTATTAATTCTTCAGTATCGCTATCAAATGCTGAAACTTCTACAGTAGTTGTTCCTTTTTGTTTGGGAATAAAATGTAAGGTTATATTGTATTTTTCTAAATCTACATCAGCATCACGATAATCCAATTTAGCCTCAATAATAGACTTATCTAAAACATTAACATTCATTTCTGGTGAAGCATAACTATCATTATGATTAATCAAATTAATATTAAGCATAACATTTGTATATTTATTTTCTTTTTGATATTTTATTTTATAAAATTCTAATCTTTCTTCTATTCTTTCAATATCAACATTATATTTTGAAGTATTATTATTAAGTAAATCTTTAACTAAATATTTATCTTTATCATTTATAATAGCATATACTTTATCACTTTTTTGACAAGGAAAATAATAGTTATAAAATTCATCTTCATAAAATTTATCTAAACCTTCTGTGCAAGATGATGATTCATCAACTATTTCCATTTGATAATGTATGGTATCTAAATTTTCTCTATATAATGAATTACGATATTTAATTAAAATAAGTAATCCAATTAAAATTATACCTATTATTATAAATATTTTAGTTAATTTTTTAATATCTATTTTATTTTTTTCTAATAAAAATATTTTTTTAATTAATAAATTTATTTCTTTTATTTTGAGTATTTTAAACATTAATAATGAGCCACCAACATTTAATATGACATCATCAATATCAAATCTACCTACTCCACCAAATAATTGAAGTAATTCAATACCTAGAGTAATCGTTAAGATAGTTAAGAAATATGTTTTAAATTTATTTTGTTTTTTAAATAAAAGTGGTAAAAAGAAAGCCATTGGCATTAAGGCTATAAAATTACCAAAGATATTATAAAATATAACACTTGTATTTGTTAAATTATTAAAGTTTTCAATTAAATATTCATAAATAGTGCTAAAAGGAATCAAATTAACTGAGTTTTTTAAATATTCTAAGTTAAATGATACAAATAAACCTCGTCTTCCCCATGCTGTATCAAGTAAAGTTAAATCAACAAACAATAGAATATACAAAGCAAAGAACAACCATAAATTTATTTTTAAAGGTTTATCATTTTTATAATATTTAGAAAGTAAAACTCCCCCAAAATAAATTAACAAACAAGATAATACTGCAATAACAAGAGTGGTAGTAGTATCCAATGTAACAGTTGGCTGTAATGCAACTCCAATATAAAGTATTACTAAAACTATTGCTAATCCATAAAATAAATAGCCAAAAATTTTCTTTTTCATTTTTCAACACCTTTCTTACTACACATTTTATAGGATTCTTGTAATTCTTGCAAGAATTCCTCATCATTTAATTTTTTTATTTTATTAAGAGATTTATTTGTATAATAAGCAACTTCATCTTTCGTACTTTTTTCTTTATCAAACTTCCAGTAAAAACCATAAGGAACATCTTCACCATTTAATAATCTAGCAAAACTTTCACCATATTCCCAATTACTATTTCTTTTATTATATAAATTAATAGTACTATGAAAAATTATATATTTTTTATTATTAATTGTTCTTGTAATACGATATGTATTTAAAACACTATTGCCAATAATATTATAGGTTAATACTCCATTATCAAAATTACACTTCATTGTTCTTTCATCATACTTTACATCAATTTCATAATAATTATAAAAATATAGTCCAGCAAACAAAATAATAAATAATAAGCCTATTATTAAAATCATTCTCTTTATTGTTTTTACAAGTCGATTTTTACTATCAATAGTTAAATTAATAATATTTTCTGTTAATTTATCTTGATATTTTTTATTATTTATCTTTTCTCCACTTAATAGTTCGTTAATGGAAATGTCTAGTATTTCACATAGTGGCTTAAACAATGATAAATCAGGCATGTTTTTACCATTCTCCCAATTACTAATAGAGCGATTAGATACTTCAAGCATACTCGCTAATTCTTCTTGGGTTAATTTTTGCTTCTTTCTTTGTTCAGCAATAAATTTACCTATTTTTTCTTGATCCATTTTGCACCTCTAAGCCAAATTTTATAACAAATATATTTTTAATAACACGAAATAAAACTAGAATTATTTCTTTTTTTGTGGTCTAAAAAATAAGATAAAAAATATAACGAAAATAACTACGATTAAAAGCATAGAATATTCTTTATTTTTAAAACTATAATATACAACATAACTTAAAACCCCTACTACATATAATAAAAATGTAAATTTAAAAATATAATGAAATACTTTAGCCAGTTTATTTTTACTCAAAAGAATACAGATATTTCCACCTAACATAGAACTGGCACATACTAAAAAGGGACTAATTATAATCTTTCCAACTAAATTATTTTGGCAAAATGCCCATGATAAAATAATTATAGCTATAATAGACATTATAATATTTCTAATTGTCCAAATATTTTTAATATTCTTATTCATAACTTATCACATCTTTATTATATAATATTTTTTCTTTGATTAATATGCTATAATTATTTTGAGGTAAAAATATGAAAAAGTTTGTTTTAATTTTTATGTTAGTTTTAATGCCTTTAATGGTAAGTGCTAAAGATATTACAGATGTATCTACTTATAAAATTAATGATACTATAGCTAGTAAATTAAAAGATAATAATGAAAATAGTTATCTATCTATTAGTAAAGGATCTACTATAAGTATTACTAGTGAAGAAGATATATATGGAATTTATATTATATATGAACTAAGTAGTCAAACTGGTAATATAAATATTAATAATAAAAATATAAATATTGGTGTTAATAACTTTTTACATGAATACATTGATTTAAAAGAAAATAAAAGTAAAGAACTTACTATTACATATGATAATGATGTTAAAATTGGCGAAATTTATGTTATTGGGGAAGGTGAGATACCCGAATATGTCGAAATATGGAAGACACCTTGTGAAAAAGCTGATGTTTTATTATTCTCTACGCATAGTGATGATGAGCAACTATTCTTTTTAGGTCTTCTTCCTACTTATGTTGCAAGAGGAGCTTATACCCAAGTAGTTTATTTTACTAATCATTTTGATAATCCAAAAAGATTACATGAACAATTACATGGTTTATATACAGTAGGTATTAGAAATTACCCTATTATCGGAATTGTCCCTGATGCTTATTCTGAATCTTTAAATGGGGCTTTAAATAATTTAAAAAAGGCTAATTTAACCGAAGAAGATGCCTTAAACTTTGAAGTAGAAAATATAAGAAGATTTAAACCGCAAGTAGTTGTAGGGCATGATGAAAAAGGAGAATATTCTCATGGTCAACATATTTTAAATACTTATATTTTAGAGCAAGCTATTGAAAAAGCTAATGATAGTGCATTCCATCCAGAATCTTATAATAAATATGGTAATTGGAATGTACCTAAAACTTATCTTCACTTATACAAAGAAAATCAAATTACAATGAATTATGATATACCACTTGATTATTTTAATGGTAAAACAGCTTATGAAGTATCTAAAGAGGGTTATAGTAAACATAATAGTCAACAATGGACATGGTTTACAGGTTGGATTAATGGTAAAAATAATGAATATACTAAAGCTACTGATATTAAAACTTATTCTCCTTTAGAATTTGGTCTTTATCGTAGTTTGGCTGGTGAAGATGTTAATAAAAACGACATGTTAGAAAATATTACTTTATATAAAGATCAAGTAAAAGAAGAAGAAAATAAAGATAAAAATAAAATTAATAAAAAAGAAGACAAAACAAATAAAAAAGATATTAAATATTACATAGAAAAATATAAAGATTATTTACTTCCTGTAGGTTTAATACTTATATCAATTATTTTATTATTAATAATACTTAGAAGAAAAAAATAAAATATTGATATTTTAATAATATTTGTTTATACTTAAGTTATAGGAAGCGTGAATTTCACGTCACCTAGTTACCTAAATGACGTTATCCTGGTATTACTACTTGGACGACGTCTTTTTTTAGTTATGTATATACAATATACAGTAATCTATCTATCTTTTATATTCTAAATATTGATAAAGTCTCTCAAAAAAACAAATACTTAATATATTTGTTTCAAAATTTATTTTTAATTATTATTATTTTTTACAATTATAGAATATTTACTAATTCCTTTATAATATCCATCATCAGTAAAATCATCACTATCATAAGTAAAAGCAGTTAATTCAATATCAGATGTTATTTCATTTACTTTTTTACCTGCTGTAAGTTTAATTGATGTAAGCAATGTTTCTTCATTCATTTCTTCTTCAGTAGTATGACTATACCAAGAACCATTACGATGATAATCATCATATAAATATATTTCTAAATAATCAAAGAATTCTTCACTATCTTTAGGTCTTAAAATAGTTTTATTTATTTTATTATCACCAATACTAAATTCAATAAGATATCCTATTCGATAGTTATCAATATTACTATATTTATTTTTATACTCATCAATTAATTGAATTTGATTTTTACTACTTATTAATTCCTCATTAGTATAAAATACTTCAAAAGATGATATATCTTTATGATATTCCCATTTAGCATTATACTCTTTTATTAATTCTCTTTCCTTGCCATTATGATAGTTTTTATATAATCCTACTACTATTGGATTATTATCAACATATTCTGGCTCTTTTTCTTCATCTACTTCTTGTTTTTCTTCAGTTTTATTTTCTTTAGGTTCATCTACTTTGTTATCATTATTAATAAATAGATATATACCAAAACAACTAGCAACTAAAATTAATATTATAGTTATCCATAAAATTATCTTTTTCATAAACTATTATTTATATTCCTTTAATTTTTCATCTATCCAGGCATCTAAATTTTCTTTTAAAGGTAAAAATCCTTTTCTAGTCTCTTCTACTTTACTACCTGATAGTTCTTTATAATTTATATTTTTAATTGATAATTTCATTTTTTGACTTTCTTCGTCAATTTCTAATATTTGACAATAAATAGTTTCACCAATTTTAACATAGTCATGAATATCTTTAACAAAATCTTCTGATACTTCTGATATATGAATTAAACCATCATGCCAAGGATCAACACTAACAAAAATACCGTATTTAGTTATCCCTGTTACATGAGTTTTAATAATATCTCCCACTTTATAATCATTCATTATATTAACCTCTTAATAAAAGTATAGCATAAAACTAATTTACTTACAAAAAATATTTGTTATAATATTAATGTGATTTGTCATGAAAAAAGAAAATATTGAAGATAAAATTAAAGAAATGATTGAAAATATTAGACCATATCTAAATATGGATGGTGGCGATATTGAATATGTTAAATATGAAGATAATTATGTCTATATAAAATTAACTGGAGCTTGTGAATTTTGTTTAGGTCAAGATAGTACTATTAATGATGGCCTACTTAAAATGAT
>CANPZJ010000044.1 GCA_947588795.1 uncultured Bacilli bacterium | reverse complement strand
GTTTTCTCGGCATAAACCGCATTTATTACTTATTATTGATTATTCAAAAGTTGCACTTGACTTTTTAATTAATAAATTTTTATTTTTTTTTATTTTGCTTATTAATTTTTGAAAATATATGTTATAATTTTATAAAGGTGGTTGCTATGAAAGATACAATTTATATTTTTGGCCATAAAAATCCTGATACTGATAGTGTTTGTAGTGCAATAAGTTTATCTTATTTACAAAATAGTTTAGGATATAAAACAGAAGCCAGAATACTTTCTAATATAAATGAAGAAACTAAATATGTTTTAAAAAAATTTAAAATAGAAGTACCTAAAATGTTAAATGATGTTAAATTACAAATCAAAGATATAAATTATCATCATGATTTTAAAATAGATAGTAAAGAATCTGTATATAATGCCTTTTTTAGAATGCAAGAAGATAATATGAGTACTATTCCGGTAGTAGATAAAGATAATCATTTTATTGGGGCATTTGCGATGAAAGATATTGCCAAAAAAGAAATACTAGGGGATAATTCCAAATTAAAATCTAACTATGATCATATTTTACAAACTATAGAAGGCAAAGAAGTTTTAAGATTTAATGATGAAATAGAAGGGGAACTTACTAATATAGCAATCCGTAGTACATCTTTTTATAATCAAGATTTATTTAATAAAGATACAATTTTAATAGTTGGAGATCGTCATTCTATTATTGAAGAAGCTGTTAAAAAGAGTGTTAAACTTATTGTTATTACAACTGGTCATAAAATGAAAGAAGAGCATCTAGAAATGGCTAAGAAAAACAAAGTAAATGTTATTTATACTAATAAAACATCTTTTGATACGCTTCTTACTATCGGATTTGCTAGCTACATTGAAAGTTACCGTTATACCAAAGATTTAGTATGTGTTAATGAAAACTTAGATGTATCTGATTTTAATGAAATAATTAATAAATCAAGACATAGTTATTATCCTGTAATAGATAATAATAATAAATGTTTAGGATTAATAAAATTATCTGATTTAAGAGATAGTAATCCCAAAAAAGTTATGCTTGTTGATCATAATGAAATTACCCAAAGTGTTGAAGGTTTAGATGAAGCAGAGATAGTTGGCATAGTAGATCATCATAAATTAGGTACTTTAGGTACTAATCAACCAATTAATTTTCGTAATATGACAGTTGGTAGTACTTGTACTATTGTTTATGAATTATATAAAGAAAATAAAGTAAAAATACCACCAGATATAGCATCTTTATTACTAGCGGGCATTATATCTGATACATTACTTTTGAAAAGTCCAACTGCTACAAAAATTGATGAAAAAACTTTAAATGAACTTGTTAAAATGACTGGTATTAATTCAGAAAAGTTAGCAATGGAAATGTTTAAAGCTAATGATGCTATTAAATCTAAATCTCTAAAAGAAATTGTTTATATGGATTTTAAAACCTTTAATGTTGATAAAAAGACTATAGCAGTAGGTCAAGTTACAACTCTTAATGCTAAAGCAATAATTAAACAAAAGAGTAGTTATATTAGATTTTTAAATAAAGAAAGTGAAATTCATGATTATGATGTTATGCTTTTTGCTATAACGGATATATTTAAAAATGGTTCTTATTTTATCTTTAATGAAAATGGTAAAACCACTTTAAGAAATGCTTTTGGGGATTCCCTAGAACAAGGTGATTTTATTCCTGATATAATTTCCAGAAAAAAACAAATTTTACCACCAATTATGAGTGTTTTAAAATAAACTAGCAAATTGCTAGTTTTATATTGTCTTTCTTTTTATTTTATAATATAATATCAGCCAGTTCAAAGGAGATTTTAAGTAAAATTTAGTTGAAAGAGTAAGAAGGTTATATTATGAATAAAAAGGAAATTAATATTCAAATAGCTGATGTTTTTATGGAACTTTCAGAGTTGTTAGCAAGAGAAGATTTAACAAAAAGCCTTGCTAATAAAGAAATTAAAAGATTATATCGTGAATATTTAAAGTTATATGTTAAAATAAGTAGAATGATTCCTGAATATGATGAAGGAAGATTTAAAGGCCGTATTAATTGTTATTTCTATGCCTTAGATTTATCTTTACCTAATATTTTTAGTGAATCATTTACAAGAATAACTAATTTTCCTCTTTGCACAAATATTGGTGAAATAAGTGGTTTAAAATTTTTTAATTATAGATTTAATGAGCCAACATCCAGCAATTTACTTGATTATGTTTATTCTGATTTAGATACATTAAAGATAAAAGCTTATGATAGTACAATTACTGGTTCGATAAAACACAATGGTTACAAAATCGCAATATTTATGGAAGATAGTAAAAGACATGATTATCATTTTGTAAGGCAAAATAGTGATGGCAGTTGGTCATCTAAATTAGGTTATGAAGAACTAATTGTTAAAAGTGATAATCCTCTAAATTATTTAAATGATAATATTTATAATATACAAACTTATTATGAATATGTGAAAACGTTAGAACTAGTTAAACCTAGTATCAAAAGATAAGAGTCGACAAAATATTCTTATCTTTTTTGCTATATTAAAAAGGGTGAAATTATGAAGGTAAAAGTAATTGATGAAGAATGCGAAAGAGATTTAGAAAATAGTATTAACGAATTTTTAGAAAGAGATATAGATATTATTGATATTAAATATCAAGTAGCAATAGGTATTAGTGGAGAAGAACAACTATATTGTTTTAGTGCGATGATTATCTATCATTAAAAAAACTCGTCAATTCGCGAGTTTATAACATATACATATTAGTATTATTAGTTTCAATATCATCAGATGATATTATAGTAGTATTAGTATTTTCTAATTTTGATAAACGATAATCCATTCTATTTAATTGTCTTTCTATTTTAGCAAGACGACTTTCTATATCATTTCCATTTGGTTGTGTGTTATAATTATTAGGCATAGGTCCTTGATAAAAGTAGTTACTAGCTGCTTGATAAGGTGCACCACCCATGTTCATGTTGGGATTCATATTAGGGTTATATGCTTGATAATTACTTTCCGCAAAGAAAGAATTTCTATTTTTTCTCATAAGAATATACCTCCTACCAACATTATATGTTTTAAAGAAAAGAAGTGTTTTAAAAATGCGTATGCGTAGTCCAAAATATAAAGATGAAGTCATAAATAATTGTACTTTTTTAATAAATAGGGAAGATGATCTAAATTTTCCTAATAATAATCCACTACATATTGAAATAGGAATGGGTAAAGGTAACTTTATTTTAAATATGGCTTTAAATAATCCCAATATTAATTTTATTGGGATTGAAAAATATTCAAGTGTCGCCAGTATTGCTATTAAAAAGATCCAAGAATATGATTTACCTAATTTAAAAATAATTATTAGTGATGTTATGAATTTAGAAGAATTATTAAAAAATAAAGTAGATGTAATTTATTTAAATTTTTCTGATCCATGGCCTAAAAAAAGACATGAGAAAAGAAGACTTACATCACCATCTTTTTTAGAACTTTATACTAAATTATTTAAAGAAGATAATATAATAATTCAAAAAACTGATAATGATGATTTATTTGAATATAGTCTAGATTCTCTAAAAGAATATGGCTATGAAATAAAAGAAATTAGTTATGATTTACATAGTACAAGTATTCCGAATATTATGACGGAATATGAAGAAAAGTTTAGTAAAGGGGGAATTAAAATAAAATATTTGAAAGCAGTTAAAGAAATTGATATAATTAAGTAGGAGATAGATATGAAAGCAAAAAAAATATTACTTATTATTTTATCTTGTTTTATTCTAGTAGGTTGTACTAACCTAAAGAATGTTTCTTATGATGAAATTATGAATAATTTAACATTGGCACCAAAAAGAGCTAATGTTCATCGACAAGGTTATCAATTTTTTATTCCCCAAGGTATGCAAGTTAAAAAAGCTGGTATAAGCTATGTCATTCTTTCTAGTAATAATATCGATTATTATTTATATGTTGATTTAATTAGTTATAATGCTAAAGATAATGTTACTTATGAAATAAATCAAGATGCTTTATATAGTACAACTTTAAATTATCAAGATAAAAATGGTTATGTGGAAGTTAAATTACAAGAAAATAATCAATATCTAATTGAAATTATGTATAATTATGCTAAAATAGAAGTAATGGTAGATGAAAGTAAAGTGAAAGAATGTTTATCTAACAGTGCTACCATATTAAATAGTATCAGATTTGATGATTTGGTTATTAAAAATTTACTTAATGATGATAATTTAGACTATACGGAAGAAAACTTTAATATGTTTGATGATATTAAAGAAAATACCAATGTTCTAGATTATGGTGATGGTACTAATCAAACTGAAAACGAGGAAAAAGTAAAAGATACAGATTATGTAGACTAGGAAGGTGACTTTGATGAGCTTTGTCAAAAAGTTAAAAGATATTTTATTTGAAGAAGAAGAATATACAGAACCAATCAAAATTAGAGAAGAAAAAAAAGAAGTAGAAAAAGTTGAATCTAAACCTATAATTGTTGAAACACCAAAAGAAGATATAAGGGAAGTTAGGGAAACAAGAGCACCTAAAGTAGAAGTGAATGAACCAACCGAAAGAGATCTAATTAAAGTAGATAATACTTTTAAATTTCCTGATTTTGATGAAGAAGAATTTGCGAGCAGTGTGCAAACTAGAATTAATCATAATGTCTTAGATGCCGAAAGAAAAAAAGCAGCAGAAAAGAGAAATGAATATAGTAGGTTAGAAAAAGTCGAATATAAAGAACCTGAAAAGAAAAAATTTAAACCATCACCGATTATTTCCCCAGTATATGGTATTTTAAATCAAGATTATAAGGCAGAAGATATTGTTAAAAAAGAAGATGCTGCATCTAATATAAATATAGATGAAGTACGTAAAAAAGCATATCCAAAAGAAGAAATTAAAGAAGAAATAAAAATTGAAGAAAAAAAAGAAGAAAAGATAGTGGATACTATTGATGAACCAGTTGTAACATTCTTTGATGAAAAAAATAGTGAAGTTGAAACTTTAGATGATAAAAGATCTATAGATGATTTATTAGAAGAAGCATCAGATGAAATAACTATTGAAGATACTTTAGAAATACCTAAGACAAATAATATTGAAGCAATAGAAGAAGAACTTGAAAAAATAGATGATGTTGAAAAGGCTAAAGAAAAAACTAAAGATAAAGATTTAGATGATACATTAGATAGTGATTTATTTGAACTTATAGATTCTATGTATGATGAAAGAGAGGAGGGGTAACTAGATGGAATTTTTATTACAATTTTTACCAGTAGTTATATATTTACTATTAATCGGTATAATAATAATAGGAATTATTTTAGGAATTAAACTTATAATTACTATTGATAAAGTAGATAAGATAATTGATGATGTTAATGCTAAAATAGAAAGAGTGACACCATTATTTGATTCACTTGGAATGATATCAGATAAAGTAGGTGGATTCTTTGCGACAGTTATAAGTACGATTGAAAGTATAGTTACAAAAATTTTTACCAAAAGTGATAAAAAAAGAAAAAAGGAGAGTGAAATAGATGAGCAAGAATGGTAAATTTTTACTAGGAGCTGGTGTTGGTTTAGGTTTAGGTTTCTTATTTGCTCCCAAAAGCGGTAAAGAAACTAGAAAGGATTTAGCAAAATCTTTAAATGAATTAGTTGATAAAGCTAAGGACATTGATGTTGAAGAAGTTAAAAATGCTATTATAGTTAAAGCTAGAGAACTTGAAAATACTATTAAAGATTTAGATAAAGAAACAGCTAAACAAATGATAGTAGATAAATCTAAAGAAGTTAAAATTAAAGCCCAAGAATTAGTGGATTTAGCAGTGGAAAAAGGAACTCCAGTAGTTGAAAAAACTGCTAAAGAAGTTAAAAGCAAAACTGCTGAAATACTAAAAACTGCTGCTAATAAATTAGAAGAACCAGAAAAAACTAAAAAAACTACAAAAAAAAGTCATAAGTAATCTGTTAGAAATAATCTAGCAGATTTTTTTTAAAAAAAGTTATTGACGATTGGGGGGGGTATACTATAATAGTCTTATAATAGATAATCGGCTTATATACATAAATACGATATCTATGATATAATAATAAATATAATAGAGAAGGTTATTATAGATGAGAAAAGATACAAAAAAGATAATAATTACGATATTAATAATAGTAAGTGTATTTACTATCTTTTTTGTATCTAGAATAAACATAAATAAAAAAGAAGATAAAATACCAGAAGTAAAATTACAAGAAAAAGATAAAGCAAACAAGGCATTAGCAATAATGGTATCAGAAGATGGTGAAAAG
>CANPZJ010000043.1 GCA_947588795.1 uncultured Bacilli bacterium | reverse complement strand
AGATATTGATAATATCATAGTAGACTCTAGTGTTTATAAAATATATGATATTGAATATTATGAAAGCAATAATATAATTCATTTGTATAGTAATATTAGTAATCCAATAGTTGTTATAAGAGATTTTATCGATAAACTTAATAGTAAAGAAATACTTGATATTAATAGTGATATACAAAAAGTAACTATTTATGCAAGTAAAGAAAATATTCAAAAGTTACAAGCTAATGAAAATAATTTTTATCAAAAACAAAAAGATAGAGATGATGAAATAAGTTATTATGAAAATGTTATTGATAGTTATGAAAATAGAATTTATGAATTAGAAGATGAACTATCTAATTGTGAGCAAAATTAAATAAAGGAGCTTGATGCTCTTTTATTTTTTAAAAAACAAATAATAGTTGACAAAATAATAATAAATGTTATTCTTAAAGTAAGAAAGGAATTAACTAAAAGTGGTAGAATGGAGAAGTTAAAAAAATTATTTAAAAACAAGAAATTTTTAATAGGAGTGGGAGTATTTTTTCTTTTAATTATTTGTGTCACAGTTTTACTAATTATTAAAAATAAATCTCAAGAAGAATTATCAGATAAAAAAGTAAAAAAGGAAGAAACTCATGCAATGTATGTTAAAATAAATCCGTTAGTAAAATTAAATTTTAAAGTTACTTATTTTGAATGCACTGATAAAGATGGTAAAAAATATATATGTAGTGATTTTGTTGAAGAAGTAAATGACTACGAACTTATCAATAATGATGCTAAAGATATATATGATACAATTGATTTTAAAGGTAAAAGCGTTATGGATTCTTTAATTATTTTATGTGATGTTGCAAGAGACAATAAAGTAGCATTTTCAAACTTAGAAATAGTAAGTGATTATAAATTTGATGATGAAAAAATATTACAACAAATCAAAGATGGTTCAAAATATACTGAAGATATAAATATTTTGGTAGATTTTAAAGAAATATTAGATGAAAATGTTGCTAAAGATTTGGAAAGTGAGCAATTAAAAATATTTACCATATCATTTGACAGCAATGGTGGAAGTAAAGTGAATAGTCAAGAAGTTAAAGAAAATGAAGTATTAAAAGAAGTAAAAAATCCTACTAAAAAAGGTTATGAATTTGTTGAGTGGCAATTAAATGGTAAAAAATATGATTTCAAAGAGAAGGTAACAAGTAATTTTACTTTAAAAGCTATATGGAAAAAGAATACTACAACTCCAAATAAAGAAGAAAGTAATAAGAAAGAAGAAGCAAAAGAAGAGATAAAAGAAGAGCCAACAAGTACAATAACATCTACTATTGATAAAATAAATTTAAACGAAAATATTTTAGTTGAATATTCAGGAAGAACTACTAAAGGTTGTGGTTCTGATATAGTTTTTACGGATAATATTGCTGATGTGTTAGCTGATTATTATTCTAGTTCATATTCTGAAACTTATAAAGGGTATGATAAATATGAAAGTTCTAAAATAAAATATGAAGATTATGATGATGAATCAGAATATTATAAAGCAATAGATGAAGATTTCACTAGTAAATACAATAAATTAATCTATAATGAAAGTAAAGCTACTAGTGCTAAAAATGAAATAGAATCATATCTAAAAACAGTAAAAGGGTTAAAAGATTATTCAGTAACTGGTGATGCCCATTCACTTGTAGCAAGATATAGTTTCCTTTATATACATAATTCTAATTCATTAGAAAATTTTGGTAAAAATTTTAATAATTATTATTATAATGTATCGCAAAAAATAAACAGTATAATTGCAAAATACAATGGATCACGATTAGCATTTGGTGGCTGTGGTGATTATAATGAACCAGATCCTAAAGTTTTAACTGAGACAATTTGTCAAGAATATCACTTAAATTGTGCTAGATGGTAAAATAAAAACTTTGGTTATATCTTAATCAAAGTTTTTTTGTGTCGAATTAATAGAAGTTTTGTCGAAGTCGTAGACAAATAAAAATTTCTGCTTATAATAAATGCTCATGGAAGTGTGAATGGCATCGCCTTAGCTTAACTTTTTTAGGGGGTTTTGGTTTCCTAGAAAGGGCGGTGATGTGTTAGTGAAAGCGAAGACTTGGAATAAAGTCCTAGTAATCAATATTTTGTTTTTGATATTAGTTTTACTAGTTGACAAAATAAAAGATGCCTGTGAACTAATAGGAATATTAGCTCATTAGCATCGACCAAACAAATAAGGCGATGTGAATACACATTTCCTATACATTTAGTATACTACAAAAGTTTATAAATTATCAAGACAATATCTCTATTTTACTAATTTAAGTAAATATTAAGTTTTTGATAAGAATTAATTAATAATTTTTTCTTTATTTGTGATATTATTAAAGAGTGATGTGTTATGAAGAAAAGAAAAAAGAAAAATTTATCTAAAATTTTAATTATTTTAGTAATAGTGATTGCAGTTATTGTTTTAATATTTCTAAGTAAAGATAAAATATTTAAAAAAGATGATGTTAAAGATAATAATCAAAATACTGAAATAAATAATAATATTAATAATAATGTAGATGATAATGAAGAAGAAATAATATTTGATGATTATGATGTTTCTAATAAAACTTATGATGATGTATCAGTTCTTCAATATTATGATGAAGATGCTTTTAATAAAGATGATAAAGATAAAGATGTAAAACCATTTATTTTAAAAAGATTAAATGAATTTAGTAAGTTAGATACCAGAATTAAAAAAATAATTAAAAATTATGATGAATATCCAGAAAAATTATTAATGTCTTTATCTATGAATATTGAACTTACACCTTTTGTTATCGATTACCCTAGTAAAAAGGGTAAAGTTTATAGTGAAGATGTTGGTGACTTTGAAGGTAATATCCCAAGATTATTTCAATGGGATGAAAGATGGGGATATGGTAGTTATGGTACTAGTAGTATTGCTGTAAGTGGTTGTGGTCCTACATCTCTATCTATGGTAGTAGTAGCTTTAAAAAAAGATAAGACAGTAACTCCTTATAAAGTTGCTAAACTTGCGGAAGAAAAAGGTTACTATGTCGAAAATTCTGGGACAACCTGGGATTTAATTAGAGAGGGCGCTAAAGATTATGGCCTTAAAGTAAATGAACTACCATTATCTGAAAGTAGTATGAAAAATGCTTTAAATAATGGTCACTATATTATTTTAAATTTACGAAAAGGTGATTTTACGATTAATGGTCATTATATTGTTGTTGCGGGAGTAGAAAATGGTAAATTTAAAGTAAATGATCCAAATAGTTTACTTCGTAGTAATATGTTATGGGAATTTGACAGAATTAAAGGCCAAATAAAAAATTTATGGGAACTTTATTTATAAAATAAAGATAAGTGATTTATGAACATATTAGTTGTTGATGATGAAAAAGCAATTGCGGATTTAATCGAAATATATTTGCAAAATGAAGGATTTAAAGTATATAAATTTTATGAAAGTAAAGATATTTTAAATACTTTAGAAAATGTTAATATTGATTTAGCTATTTTAGATGTAATGATGCCAGATGTTGATGGCTTTTCTCTATGTCAAAAAATTCGCGAGAAATATAATTTTCCTATTATTTTTGTTACTGCTAAAGTAGAAGAAATAGATAAAATAAGTGGTCTTACTCTAGGAGCCGATGATTATATAACAAAACCTTTTCAACCACTTGAGTTAGTAGCTAGAGTTAAAGCCCAAATTAGAAGATATACCAAATATAATCAAGATAAAGTAACTGATAATGTTATTGATTTTCGCAATATTTTAATTAATAATGATACTCATGAATTTTATTTTAATGAAGAAAAGATAGATTTAACTCCTACAGAATTTGCTATTATGTGGTATTTATGTTTAAATCGTGGTAATGTTGTTAGAACAGAAGATTTATTTAAAGAAGTTTGGCAAGAAAAATATTATGCTAGTGATAATAATACTATTATGGTTCATATAAGACATTTAAGAGAAAAAATGCATGATACAGGTAAAAGAGCTAAATATATTATTACAGTATGGGGAGTAGGTTATAAAATTGAAAAATAATGGTTTAAAAAAGATTATTAATAAAAGCATTGCTTTAGCCTTTATCTGGACTATCATGTTAGTATTATTATATTTTTTATTTAATTTATATTTTACTATTGCCGATTTTCAATGGGTATATGATATATCACCAGATATATATTATAGTTTAAAACAAAATTATTTAAATAATAATTTATTATTTTTAATTGGTTTTGTTATTTGGACTATAGGTATTATTAGTATTTTAATTTATGTTATTTATAAATTTTTTAAATTTAATTCTGCTTTAACGAGTTCAATAAATGATTTATATGCTAGTGATATAGATTATATATATTTACCCAAAGAGTTAGAAGAATTAGAACAAAAATTAAATAAGTTAAAAAGAGAATCAGAGAAAAATGAAAGATTAGCAAGAGAAAATGAACAAAAGAAAAATGATTTAATTGTTTATTTAGCTCATGATTTAAAAACACCACTAACATCTATTATTGGTTATTTATCTCTATTAGATGAAATTAATGATATACCAAAAGATAAACAAACTAAATATATTAAAACAACACTAGATAAAGCCTATAAATTAGAAGATTTAATTAATGAATTATTTGATATAGCGAGATTTAATAGTGAAACTATAATAATAAATAAAGAAGAGTTAAATTTAAATATGATGTTAGAACAAATAATTGATGATTTTTATCCTATCTTAAAAGAAAATAATAAAGAAATTAATTTAGAATACCAAGATGAAATTAATATAATGGGAGATTCAGATAAACTAGGTAGAGTATTTAATAATTTAATTAAAAATGCCATTTATTATAGTACAGACAAAGATATTACTATTAAACTAAATAAAGATGATAATAATACTTTTATAGAAGTTACTAATAAAGGAATAATACCAGAAAATAAATTAAAGAAAATATTTGAAAAATTTTATCGAGCAGATTATTCGAGAAATACTAAAACTGGTGGTAGTGGTTTAGGTCTTGCTATTGCTAAAGAAATAGTGGAACTCCATAATGGTAGGATAGAAGCCACAAGTACTAATGGTTATACAAGTATTTTAGTAACATTACCTTTAAACTAGATTATTCTAGTTTTTTTATATTGACAAATGTTATATAGTGTTATATGCTGTTATATATAAAGGAGTAATAATGAAGTTAATAATTAGTAATAGTAGTCCTACACCTATATATGAACAAATAAAAAATAGTATTATTGAGCAGATTAATAATAATGAACTAGAAGAAAATGAAATATTACCTTCTATTCGTAATTTAGCTGAAGATATCAAAATAAGTGTAATGACGATAAAAAAAGCCTATGATGAATTAGAAAAAGAAGGGTATATTAAAAGTATTCAAGGCAAAGGTACTTTTGTTTCTCCGAAAAGTAATAATTTAATCAGAGAAAATGCGCAAAAAGAAATAGAAAAGCATATTGAAAGTGCTGTTAACTTAGCAAATATGTATGAAATAAGTAAGAATACAATTAAAGAATTAGTTGATATATTTTATGAAAGTGGTGGAAAATGAAAAATATAATTGAAATTAAAAATTTAGTTAAAAAATATGATAACTTTACTTTAGGAGATTTATCTTTAGATATTCCTAGTGGTTGTATTATTGGTTTAATTGGAGAAAATGGGGCTGGTAAAACAACTTTAATAAAATGTTTACTTAATATTATAAAAAAAGATCAAGGTGAAATTAAAATATTTGGCAAGTCTAATTATTTAAATGATGATATTGGGGTAGTATTAGATAATATGTTTTTTCCAGAAATATTAAAGCCTCATGAAGTAGGAAAAATAATGCAAGGTATTTATCAAAATTGGGATACAGAGTTATTTAATAATTATTTAAAAGAGTTTGAACTACCTACTAATAAACCAATTAAAGAATTATCTAAAGGTATGCGGAAAAAATTAGAAATAGCCACCGCCTTATCACATCATCCTAAACTTTTAATTTTAGATGAGCCAACTAGTGGTTTAGATCCAGTTGTTCGAAGTGAAGTATTAGATTTATTTTTAGAATTTATTCAAGATGAAGATAAAAGTATTATATTATCAACGCATATTACCAGTGATTTAGAGCATATTGCGGATAAAATAATATTTATAGATGAAGGTAAGATAGTTTTAAATGAAATGCGTGATGATATAATAGATGATTATGGTATCTTAAAATGTTCTAAAGAAGAATTTGCAAATATAAAAAAAGAAGATATACTTCGTTATAAACAAAACAAATATAATTATGAAGTACTTGTTAAAAATAAAAAAGAAATAAAGAAAAAATATAAAAAGATGGTTATTGATAATATTACTTTAGAAGAATTAATGGTACTTATGATAAAAGGAGAAGCATAATGTTAGGATTTATTAAAAAAGATTTATTTATG
>CANPZJ010000042.1 GCA_947588795.1 uncultured Bacilli bacterium | reverse complement strand
ATTCTTTTCATAATGCTTCTCTATTTTTGACAATGTTCACAAAAGTAAGTACTTCTGCCACCAACTTTAATTCTTTTAATTGGATTACCACATATAGGACATTCTTTGCCTTCTCTTTTATGAACTTTTAAATAATTTTGATAATTACCAGTAACTCCCAAAGATGAAGTATAACTTTTAATGGTGGTTCCTCCATGCTTAATGGCATTTTTAATTATTTCCTTACCTGATGCAATAATTTTTTCACATTCATCTTTAGTTATAGTAGATGCTTCCCTTAAAGGATGAATATGAGATGCAAATAAAACTTCATCAACATAAATATTACCTAAACCGCTTATTATTTCTTGATCAAGTAAAGTAGTTTTCATTGGCATTTTCTTACCTTTAAATTTCTCTAGCAAATAATCACTAGTTAGGGTATCATCAATTGGTTCTTTTCCTTGTTTTTTTATTTCTGGTGTTTCCCATAATTTATCTTTATCTACTATTTTCATTCGACCAAATTTTCTAGTATCATGATATCTTAAATCCGTATTATCATTAAAAGTAATAATAATATGTTCATGTTTAGCTATTTCTTCATCACTAGATTTTATAAAATATTTACCTTCCATTCTTAAATGCGAAAGTAAATAATGATCTTTTAGTTCAAAGATTAGCCATTTACCTTTTCTTAAGATATCCTTAAACTCATTATCAATTAAAATTTTTTTAAATTCATCTAAATCATTTTCGATTATTTTACCATAAATAATTTTAACATCTTTTATTTTTTTATTTAATATTCTTTGTTTTAATACATTTCTAACTGTTTCTACTTCTGCTATCTCTGGCATATTATCACCCTTACTTTTATTTTAGCACAAAAAAAGGTTAAATAATATAACCTATTTTGCATCATACCAATTAACACCAGTATTTATTTCTATTTTTAAAGGCACACTTAATTTAACAACATTTTCCATTGTATCTTTAACTAATTCTTTTAATTTTGGTACTTCTTCTTTAACGGCATCAATTATAATTTCATCGTGAACTTGTAAAATCATTTTACTCTTTAAATTATTTTCTTTTAATTTTTTATAAACTTCAATCATAGCCATTTTCATAATATCAGCACTTGTTCCTTGAATTGGTGTATTAAGTGCCATTCTTTCTCCCATATTTCGAACTCTAAAATTGTTATCACTAAGTTCAGCAATTTTTCTAATTCGGCCAAACATTGTTTTAACTTGACCAGTTTCATAAGCTTCTTTGACGATATTAGTCATATAATTTTTAACGCCAGGATAAAGTTCATAATATTTTTCAATAAATTTATTAGCGTCTGTTCTTGAGATATGAAGATTTTCTCCTAAACCAAAACCAGATATACCATAAACTATACCAAAGATAACTGCTTTTGCCATACTACGCATATGCTTTGTAACTTCACTTTCAGGTATACCATGAATGTCTGCTGCTACTTTAGTATGAATATCTTCATCATTAACAAAAGCATCAATTAATTCTTGACATTCAGATATATGGGCTAAAATACGTAACTCAATTTGGGAATAATCAGCACTTAATATTAAATCATTACTTGGCACAAAAGCTAAACGAATTTGTTTACCATATTCTTCTCTAGTTGGAATATTTTGTAAATTAGGATCCATTGAAGAAAGTCTGCCAGTTCTAGTTAATGTTTGATTAAAAATTGTATGAATTTTGCCATCACTTAAGACAAAATCATTTAAACCATCAAGGTAAGTATTTTGTAATTTGGCTAAGCTTCTGTATTCTAAAACTTTTGGAATAATTGGATGTTTATCCACATATTTTTGTAAAGTTTTAATATCAGTTTTATAACCTCGATTTATTTTTTTACTTTTACCAATGCCCATATGTTCAAAAAGAACAATACCTAATTGTTTGGGACTTGCCACATTAAAATCTTCACCACTTAACTCTAAAATTTCTTTGGTAACTTTGTCTATTTTTTCGGCAACTTCTTTTTTCATTCCTTCTAGAGCACTTTGTTCAAATTTAAAACCAGTAATTTCCATATCAGCTAAAACATAAGTTAAAGGCAATTCTATTTTTTCATATATTTTTTCTTGTTCATTCTTTATCATTTCATCTTTAACCTTTTGACAATATTCATAAATAAATTTACTTTTTAAAGTAATAACATTTTCTAAATTAACAAAATTATTTTTTTTGAAATCTTCATAGGTAATACAATCTTCATTAAAAATACGCATTAATTTAGTAATATCATCACTTGCCGGATAATCTACTAAATAAGAGGCAATCATTAAATCAAAATCACATTTTAAATTATTTTTAGTTACTACTAAAGTTTTCTTTAAATCATAAGTAATAACATTCTTATTTTCAAGTAATTTAAAAGCATCTTTTACTAAATTTGCTGGAATAAAATAAGTATTATTTTTATCAGTGATACTTAAACCTAAAATTTCCCCAAAATGATAATTTATATCACTTACTTCTAAGTAAAAAGCAACATCTTGATCTAACTTTATTTCCTTTAAATCTTTAACAGTTATATATTTATTTTCTTTAACTTCTTTTTTAACATTAGGAATATTTTTAAGAAGAGAGAAAAATTCTAATTCTTCATATAATTTTTTTAAATCTTCGCCACCTTTACCTGTATATTTATAATCTTCAAAATTAACATTTATAGGGACGTCTCTATAGATAGTAGCAAGTTCATAACTCATATAAGCATTATCTTTATCTTGTAATAACTTTTCTTGCATTTTGCCTTTAATACTATCAATATTTTCATAAATACCATCTAAAGATTTATATTCTTGTAATAATTTTAAAGCCGTTTTTTCCCCAATTCCCTTAACACCAGGAATATTATCAGATGAATCCCCCATTAAAGCTTTTAAATCAATTATTTTAATAGGTTCAATGCCATAATCAGCTTTAAAAGATTCTTCATTATAACGAATAAAGCCACTTTGTTTTAATAATTTAATTTCCGTTTCAAAACTAATTAATTGAAGTAAATCTTTATCAGATGAAACAATTAAAGTGTAGTATTCTGGATCACTTTCAGCATACTTTGCTACTGTACCAATAATATCATCAGCTTCATATGGTGCAAGTTCTAAGTAAGCAATACCCATTGCTTTAAGTATTTCACGAGCTAGAGGCATTTGTAGTTTTAAATCATCTGGTGTTTCACTTCTTCCTTCTTTATAAAAGTCATATTTTTCTTTTCTAAAGTTTTTTCCTATATCAAACGCTACCACCATATATTCTGGATTTTCTTCGGCAATTATTTTATTAATCATGCCAGCAAAACCATATAAAGCATTAGTGGGAAATCCTTTACTATTACGCATTATATTACCAGTGTATGCTGTTGCATAATAAGAACGAAATAATAAGTTGTTGCCATCTACTAAAACTACTTTTTTCATAATACTACCACCTAAATATATTATATATGAAAAAGCCAACATTTGCACTAGTTAATTTTTTAATAAAATTTTTGTAAATTTACATATAGTTTACTAAGGATGTGTTTTATGTTTTTAAATTTAATAAATATTGTTAAAAGTATGATTTTCTTTACTGGTTCTTATGGCAATAATGTTTTTCCACCACCTCTTTCCAGTGAAGAAGAAGATAAATATGTTGATTTAATGCTTCAAGGTGATAAAGATGCTCGTAATATTTTAATTGAACACAACTTAAGATTAGTAGCCCACATTGTTAAAAAATTTGATAGTAAAAGTACCGAAACAGATGATTTAATTTCGATTGGGACTATTGGTTTAATTAAAGGTGTTGATACTTACAAGAAAACCCCAAAGGTGAAAATAACTACTTATGCTGCTCGTTGTATTCAAAACGAAATTTTAATGTATTACCGGAGTAATAAAAAAAATCAATTTACTGTTTCTTTAAATGATTCAATTGGTTATGATAAAGAAGGTAATGAAATTAATTTAGTTGATATGTTAGAAGATAAAAGCGAAGATATTCTAGATACTATTCAAATTAAAGATAATATAAATTTATTAAATAAATATATGAAAAAACTTAATAAAAGAGAAAAAGAAATTATTATTAAAAGATATGGTCTAAATAATGAAAAAGATTTAACCCAAAAAGAAATAGCGGACTCTTTAGGTATATCAAGAAGTTATGTATCTAGAATTGAAAAAAGAGCATTAACTAAAATTTTAAGAGAATTTATTAAATCAAAAAATACTTTATAAATGAAAAAAAGTTGAAACAAATCAACTTTTAATCAATATCAATGTATTTCTTTTCAGGTATTTTCTTAGTTTCTTCTAATTTTGGAACTTCAAGTTTTAAAGTACCATTTTTAAATGATGCTTTAATATCTTCAGCTTGTAATTCATCTCCGACATAGAAACTACGAGAACATTCACCAAAGTATCTTTCTCTTCTTACAAATTTACCATCTTCTTTTTCTTCATGATGAGAATTCATTGAAGCAGATACATTTAAGTAACCATCTTCAACATCAACTTTGATGTCTTCTTTTTCATAACCTGGTAAATCAATTAAGATGTCATAATTATCTTTATTTTCTTTAATATCAGTTCTCATTACTTTTGATTCGTGATTACTAAAGAATGGATCATTAAACACCTCATCCCATAAATCAAATGAATTTCTTCTTGGTATTAACATCATATTATCAATCTTCCTTTCAGTTTGCGTCGTTCGCCCAAAAGGGTTAGCACTATATAATTATAATACCCATAAAAGACTCATTTATGTCTTTTACACTTTAATTATAGCACAAATTTTAGCAATTGCAAGGATTGAGTGCTAATTTCACTAATATTTCACATATATTTTATTTTATAACAAATGGATGATCAATTGTTCCTTCACCATTTAATTCTATATTATTAGTTAAAGAGAATACTGGTCTAACTGCATAATATAAATTAACCCACTCTGACCAAAAACGACCATTAGGGTTAATAAACATTGTTCTATATCCACCCCAACTTGCATCTCCAGTTGTATAGCCATAACGTGTCATAGTACATTCATATCCATCATATGTACAATTACTTGGATGAGTCAATTCATTATGTATTAAATGAATCCATGAATTAGCAGCTTCAGTATTGTTTTTAGCTCCTGTTTTACTATATGCATATAAATAATCATGTAAATACATAAGACCTATCGGAGCACTAACTGCATCATTATAAATATCCCAATAATATGTTTGAAGTGTACTTAAATAGCTATCAGAATTTTTCATATAATATGACGCCAAAGCTTGACCGGTTTCTATTAAATACATTTTGTTTTCACCATAATCTTCCGTAGTATTATCACCATACATCCATCTAGTATTTATTATTTTACTTTTTAAATTACTATTTAAAGTATTATATATAGAATTTGAATTAGTATTTAAATTTTTATATAGATCACTGTTTGGCCATTTTACATCTCCCCCAGAAGTCCATTGATAAGCTGTTGGTAAAGCTGTTTTCTTTATTACTTTTAAATTGCCATCTTTACTTATTCCTATTATTCTATACATATCATTACCATATTCACTACAGTCTGTACCTAAACATATATAATTATTATCTACTTTATCATATGTTCCTTGATATCTATATAAACCTCCCACTAGTTCTTGACTTAAATTATTATTTTTATCGTTTTCTCTTAATGTTGATATTGGATTATTTCTTATTACACAAGATATTTCATCAGCATTTCCGGTTATGGTTACTTTACCATTTTCTATTGTTCCTTCCCCACCATCACATTCTATTTTTCCTGTTTTAGCTGATGCTTCAAATTCTCCAGTTATCCCAGTAACTGTTTTAATATCTGCTTTATCTTCAAAATAAAATTTTCCAACATTAGTATCTAAATATGATTTTGAAGGTATTTCTTGATTATAACTTTCTGATAGATCTATCATCATTACCCCATCGCCATAACATACAGCATCTGAAGTAGCATCATTACCATTATCAGTAACAGCAAACCCAGCTTGTAAATTATTATAATTAGGTGATGTAGTCAATTTACTAACTCTTACCCAAACATTATTGGTAGTTATACCACCTAAATTTTCATAATGAACAACATTATCATATATAAAGCCAAAATCATGATAACACCATATATTTCCAGTAGAATAAAGCCAGCCGCTTAAATAAAAATTATGATTAGCCACAATATTATTTACCGTATTTCCAGCAGCATAATAAGGTGGCGTTTTATAATTTTTAAGTGAATATTGACCAAATTTAGCTTTTTCATTTGTGAGCAAAATCCCAGCTGGAATATTCCAATTTGTTGTACTTCCTTCAAAACTACCATTGCTAACTAAATTAGTAAGAGTGGCATCTTTACCTACTATATTAATATTATCTGCTAACAAGGTTATTTTTCTTATTACATCAAAATATAATGTACAATATAATGTTTCATTCGATTCCAATGTTACTGTATTTGATGTTTTTTCATATGTTATGGCTTCTTTTATTTCTTGACCATTGTTATTTACACATTCAGCCTTTTTAAATGTATATCCTTCTTTTGGCCAGTCTTCTCCTTCATATTTTTTATACTTTTCACCATCTGTAGATACCATTATAGCAATTGCTTTATCTTTTTTTATCTCTCTTAATTTTACTTCTGGCAAATTTTTTAAAGGCTTATTTATAGATGTTTTAAATGCAAAAAAGATAGTAATCATACTTACTATTATTAACAATATTATTACTCTCTTTTTATTTCCTTTC
>CANPZJ010000041.1 GCA_947588795.1 uncultured Bacilli bacterium | reverse complement strand
TGATTATAACTACATCTTTTTGCAATATAATTTAGAAAATCTACTAAAACTTTAACCCCATCATTTGGATCAAATTCGATACACCTTGAATGAAATCCATAATCATAATCCTCTAAAACAGATTTAACAATATCTATATCGAACATATAACTGGCAATAAAACGGACAACATATTTCAAAAAGGCATCTGTATTAAATGGATAAAAATCAGGCTGAAAATCATATAATTCATCAATAGTATAATTACCATATCCAATACCAACATTGTTCAATAAATTAATTAAAATGCCATCTTTAACTGAAACACTAATATTAGAAATATTTGGCGAATCTTCTTTAATATAATCAATTGTAAAATTCACTAAATTGTTATAAATAGTATAAATATTAATAGAATTTTTATTATCTTTTTCCATAAAATACCTCAATTCAAGGAGTTATTATAAACTAAAATATTTAAATTAGTCAATATTTTATCTTTAATAAACATAGGCCATTCGGACTAGCAGTTGGTAATCTTTTTTCTAACTCTGGACTTTCTAACATATCTTTTATAATGCTTTCATCTATTTTACCTTTGCCTATTTCAATTAAAGCCCCAACTAGATTTCTTACCATATAACGATAAAAAGCACGACCCGTAAATTTTAAATATAAAGTGTTATTAAATTTATAAATATTTATTTTATAAATTGTACTATGATAATCTTCTCTATTACCTGAAACAAAATTATGAAAATCGTGAGTACCTAAAAATAATTTAGATGCTTCCTTCATCTTTTTAATATCTAGTTTATATTTAATAATATTATAATAATTACTATCTTTTTGGCCACTTAAATCTATTTTATAAAGATATGTTTTAGATAATGCACTATGTCTAGCATGAAAATCATCATTCACTACTTTTACTTTTTTTATTCTAACATCTTCTAAAACATTATTTAATTTATTCTTTAAATTGCATATATCTTTATTAGTTTCAAAATGTACTACTTGATATAAAGAGTGAACCCCAGCATCAGTTCGACCTGCCCCTTTAACTAAAATTTCTTCTTTTAAAATATTACTTAAAGTATTTTCTAAATATCCTTGCACATTTCTCACATTTTTTTGCCTTTGAAAGCCATAAAATTTAGAGCCATCATAACTTAATACTAACATTACTTTCATGATACACTCCGATAAATATCTTTAATAAGTTCATGAATATCAGTAGTCTTATTAATTCTTTTCTTATCTTGATTAACAAATTTAACAAATTCAATTATTTTAGGAATTTTAGCATATTTATATAAATTATCATCATAAAAATCATTTGTTTTATACACTATTTCATGGTTTCTAATAACCATTATAGTTTTGGCTAAATTAAAGAATACCTTAACATCATTATCTATTATAATAATTTGTTTATGAAAATCACGATTTAATTTCTTAAATAATTTTTGCATATATTCAATATCTTGATTATTTAGAGATAAAGATAAATTACCAACAATAATTACTTTTTCTCTTAGTTTAGTAATTAACTCTATCTTCCATAATTCACTTATAGTTAAATCTTCATATTTTTTATTTAAAATACTCTCATTTAATCTAACTATTTTTAAAGCTTTTTCAACATTTGGAATATTTAAATCTGAAAGTGTCTTAAATTTAGTTAATTTACTTTGGTAAGTTGAAATAACTCCAAGAATACCTGATTCATTTAATAACTTTCTTATTTCCATAAGGCACCTTTTAAAGATGCATTATCTTTATATACTTTATTTACTAAATCATAATCTTTTAAAAGAAGAGATAACTCGGTAATAAAAGGTAAATTTAAACCAACTTTTTTAATTAATTTTTCACATTTTAAAACTTCATCAGTTACACCTTCCACTAATATTTTCTTATCATCATAAATAATTAAATAAGATGTATATAATGCTTCTTCTATATTATTAGTAAAGTTTATATATTTAACGTTATTATCTTCTAAAGTTTTAAATATCTCTTTTATTTTTTCATCATCATAATAATGAAGCACATTAAAAAATATTACTTTTTTATATTGAAGTAATTCATCTATTTTAAATTTTTGATCTACTACGTGATAATCTTTATAATTATCTAGTATATGCTTATTTATATTAGTACTAATAATGGTAACACTTGTTTCTTTCATTATTTCTCCTTATTTTTGATATGATTTTCTTTAATGGCTTTTATTTTTCTAAAGTGATGATTAATTCCTGACTTACCTACTTGATAATCAGTTTCCATACTTATAATGTTAGCAAGTTCTGCTAAAGATACATCAGGATATTTCTTTCTATAAGATATAACTAAAGCAATGTGTTCATCAAGTAAACTTATTAAATCATTATCTTCTAAATATTTGATATCTTCAAGTTGATTTAAACCACTTTTAATCGACTTTTCTTGATTAGCAAGTTCACAATTATTAAGACGATTAACCATATTTTTATGATCACGATAAATACGGATATCTTCAAATTCAAATAAAGAATTAATGGCTTTAAACATCTTAATTAAATCACTTATCGACTCACTCATTTTAATATAAGTAATATATTTATAGTTTCTTTTAATAACTTTAGCATTTAATCTAAAATAATTAAGTAGATTTTCGATATAGGTAGCATCTTTTTTATTATCTAAAATAAATTCTAAATGATAACCACTAGTTTTAGGATTAGAAACATTACCTATACCAAGGAAAGCACCTTTTAAAAAAGCAATTTTTTCTTCATCACTATCTAAAATTGGTAAACTATTTAAATCAATTGCATTTTTAATAAAATCTACTTTTTCATTTATTTCTAAAATATATATTTGTTTAACTCTAAATCTTTTTTGCACTCTTACTATTATTTTAGGTGATACTCCTAGAAATTCTTTGATAATTTTATAAATAAATCTAGTAACAGAAGCATTTTCTAAAGTTATAGTAATATTATCCTTTATCGAAGAATTATAACGCAAAAAAGCATCTAGAATACATCTTGCTTCTATTTCATTATTATCAAGTTTACTAATTTCTTCTTTTAATCTAGTTGTGAAGGTCATTTTTAACGCCGTCCATTAAATAAGAAAATACTAAGTAACCAGTTTTTAAAGAATCATGCCTGTAAACATTATCTTCTACTGTATATAATTTATCCGCAACTACATATTTATGCATTTTCTCTAATGTTTCAGAGTCTAATTCTACTGGATCTTTTTGTTCTTTCTTAGAATATTTCTTAACTAATTCTGAATTCATTTTAGCATTATTAGCAATAACTATATCTATAGTATTTTTACCTAAATAACTTTCTAATAATTTAATATGATCACTTACTTTATAATCATCAGTTTCACCAGGTTGCGTAAATAAATTACAAATGTACATAACTTTTACTTTACTATTTTTAATAGCGTTATTTAAAGTATTATTTAATAAATGCGGAATAATACTTGTAATTAAACTACCAGAAGATAATATAATTAAATCAGCTTTTTTAACTGCCTCAATTACTTTGGGATTTACTGTTATATCATTAGAATAAGCAATTTCTGTTATTTTATGTTTAGATTTAGTTATTTGTTCTTCACCGACTATTTTTTTACCATTTTCTAATATGCCTACTAAATCAACATTATCTTCAGTCAAAGGAAGAACTGTTCCTTTAACATCTAAAACTTTAGCTAAAATTGGTAGAGACGTATCAAAATTACCTTTTAAATCCAAAAGAGCTGTTAATAACAAATTTTTAATAGAATGATTACCAAGTGATTTTGATTTAGTAAAACGATAATTCATAAGTTCCCTTATATCATTATCACATTCACTCATAGATAGTAATACTTTTGTTAAATCACCAACAGCCGGAATATTGTAATCTTTACGTACTCTTCCGGTACTACCGCCATTATCCGCTACTGATACAACTGCTGTAACATCTATTGGAAACAATCTTAATCCTTTAAGTAATTGTGAAAGACCACTTCCTCCACCAAATATAACAATTTTTTTCAAATTAATCACCTACTTATAAATAATATTTAAACTATTAACTATTTTAACACTTTTAAAAAAACTAGCCAACAATATTAGACTATTTTTTATTTTTGTTTTGTTTTAATTAAATAAGTTAAGTATTTATATATTTGGCCTAAATGGAAATTATTTATCATTTACTAACCAGTTAGCAATATCTTTAATTATTACTCCTTCATAAGTATAATCATCATGTCTGGTTCTAGCAATTAATATTTTTGGATATGCATCTTTGATTTTTAGTAAAGGCTCTACTTCTCGTTTAAAAGTTTCGTTTTCTAAATTATCACCAATATTGCTAGATACTTGAATATATATTTTTTCATTTCTTTTTTGAGCTATGAAATCTATTTCTTTATCATATAAAGTTCCAACATACACTTCATAACCTCTCCTTAGTAATTCCATTACTACTATATTTTCATAAACTCTTCCATAATCTATATTCGTTATACCTAATATAGCATATCTAAAAGAATGATCTGCTAAATAATATTTATCTAAAGAATTTAAATATTTTTTCCCTCTTATATCAAATCTTCCTATTTTATAAAAAGCAAATGCATTACAAAAATAATCAATATATTTTTTTAAAGTTTTATCAGTTATATAATCTTTTTGAGAATTAAGTTTTTTAGTAATGCTTAAAGTTGATGTAATATTAGAAATATTATCCATTAAAAAATTACCTAAATTATTTAAAATTTTTTCGTTTCTAATATTATATTTTTTCTTAATATCTCTTATAATCAGTGTATTATAGACATCTTCAATATATTTATATTTATCATTTTGATTATTATAAACATAAGAACCTGGCATGCCACCATTAATAACATATTTATCAAAAGCTATATCAATATCATCATAATTATAATATTTCATAAATTCCTTAAGTGAAAATGGAAATAACTCAATAGGAAATGTTCTCCCAGTAAAAAGTGTGGCTAAATCACTACTTAATAAAAAAGCATTTGAACCAGTAATATAAATGTCATATTTTTCTTCAGCATGAAGCCAATTTATAACATTTTCAAAATTTTTACACATTTGAATTTCATCTATTAAAACAAAATTATGCTTTTTGGCACTATAATTATTGTCAACATAATCATATAATTTTTGATCATCCTTTAAATCAGCAAATTTTTTTAAATTATAATTTATGTGAATAATATTATAGTTATTAATATTTTCTTCAATATATTTTTTAAATGATTCTAAAAGTTTTGATTTGCCAGAGCGCCTTATTCCGGTTATAACTTTTATATCAGGCGTTCCAACTACATTAATCAATTTATTTAAATACATTTCTCGTTTAATTAACTTCATAAATAAATCACCATATAATTATTATACAGCATATTCCGAAAAAATCAATTTTTTTATTTTTTTCGGAATATATATTTTTTGCTTTTTAATTTATTTCTTCTTTTTAACTCTTTTCTATTATAAGATTATTATAATATACCCCTAATAGTAATGCGAATTTTAAAAAAATCTGAGATATTTTTATCACAGATTTTAATTTGTTATCTTGTATAGAACCATTGATATAAGCCTGGGTATCCTGGTGGATTAATAGTATGAGAATTAAAGTTTGAACTATTATAGAAACCACCTGAGGCTAGACCATAATGAAGATGGGCTCCAGTTGTACATCTATCATATCCACCATATTTAGATGCGGTTGATTTTCCACCACCAGATAAGGCTACAACTGTTTCAGTAGTAACAACTTCACCAACTGAAACTAAAATTTCTTTTAAATGCATAAATACATAAGTATAAGGTTTACCGTTAACATAAGCCCAAATATAAACCATATTACCACCACAAGATGATTTTCTAACTATTGCTCCAACGGTACCAGCAGCGGTTGCATAAACTTTAGTTCCTTCAGCAACTCCCATATCGATACCTTTATGGTTAGAACTTGCACCAGCAGTTGGGCTTTTTCTTTTTCCATAAAGAGATGTTATTTTAGCCTTTGATACTGGCCTTAACCATTCACTATTATTTTGAGCAGCCTTTGAACAAACTATTAATACATCAGAATCTTTACAACCTAAATCTTCATAAGATTTTATGGATTCTTTTAATGAAGTTATTTGTTTATCTAAGGAAACCGTACCTTCTTCTAATTCTTCTATCTCACCATTTAAGGCATCAACACTCGCTTCATAGGCAATAATTTTATCACCTAGTTCACCTTCATATTTATCAAGTTCCTTACTTAATTTTTCATTACTTTTAATTAGTAATTCTAACTCATCTAATTTACTTTGATTAGCATCAGTAAGTTGACTAACTGCATCCATTCGCATAATCATATCAGTAATTGTTGAAGCGCCAGTTATATATGATAAATAAATATTATCTGATTCTAATTGTTGATATAATCTTAATAATTCTTCTGATTCAGCTTTTACTGTATCTATATCTTGATTAGTTTTTTCAATTTCATCTGTTAAACTTGTTATTTTAGCTTTTGTATCTTCTAATTCATTTTCAGCTTGATTTCTTTTCTTAATATTAGCATTTCTTTCTGCTTCAGTTTGTTTTTTCTTATTTTGTTGAGTTGAATATTTATTTTGTAATTCTTTTAATTGAGTACGTAAATCACCTAAAGTTTGCCCAGATGCTGCCATTACTGGCACCGCAAAGTGAGTAGATGTAAAACCTACTATGAAAAGAACTAAAAAGGAAAATCTTAAATAATTAAGTACACTTTTTTTCATCATATTTTCAAATACTTTCTAACTGCAAGGAGACTACCTATCATACCAATAACTGCTCCTAGCCCTGCAATAATTAAAGAAACATAGAATACTAAATTATATGGACTTAATAATGGAATTAAATCAGTTATTAAATGACCATTTAATTTACCATAAGCAATTATATAACCATAGATTGTAACAATTA
>CANPZJ010000040.1 GCA_947588795.1 uncultured Bacilli bacterium | reverse complement strand
CAAACTTAATCTAGCGTCAATTTTAATTGGCACTCCAAATGTTACAATACATTTTTCAAAAATATCTCTTTCATTTTTTACTAATTTAGGTGTTTCAACATACTCATAATTCATTGGAACAACAAGTTTACCGGATGCTCCTCCAATAATTGCAGGGCCAAATTTAATTTGATGCATTGGCTTTTGAGGATGAATATTCCAAGTTGATTCACCGCAAATAAATAAATCTTGATTATTAGAAACTCTATTAATAAGTTCATAAGTTGCTTTTTCCCCAGAACTCTTATCCATACGATCAACAAAAGTGGTATTTAAATAGTCAAAAGCTGTTTTAGCAAAAGTTGATAAACAGTCAGAACCTGCAAAAGGACTTACTATTCTACCTAATTTATGAAATACATCTTGAGTAGTATACATATCATGAGCATTAGAATGATTACATACAAAAATTGCTGAATCATTTTCCGGAATATTTTCTACTCCCCTTAACTCTATTTCCATTCCATTAAAAATAGGACATAGTGATACTAATGCTTTTCTCATAATTTCTGATTTTTTGTTGTATTTTAATGCCAAACTATAAGATTTTAATTTATAATAATATTTTTCTTTTTCATAAATAGACAATGCATCTATTTGTTTACCTGATAAAAATTTAAAATTTTCCATATTTTCCATATTCTCACTATCTTTCTTATACACTTTCTATATTAAAGCAAGATACAAGATATTACAAGCAAGTTTACACAAATTATACACGGCTAATCAAATAAATTATTAATCTTTTTAATACTATTTTCTAATTCTTCTTTTAATTTAACTTCAATTACAACATAATTATTTTTTATTACATCTTTATACAAATTAAAATTTATATTACCTTTTCCTAGTTCTAAATGATCACTTTTACCATCAAAATCATGAAGATGAATATGTCTAATTTTATTAATTTCTTTAAAAGCAGAATATGCTTTATTACCATTTTTTTCATTATGACCAATATCTAAGGTAAAACCTAAACATTCATATTTATTTATAATTTTTATTGCTTCATAAGTAAAAGAATGAATTTTAGTATTTTCAAAATTAATTTCAATATTATTATCTTTGGCTAATTTATTTAAAGTTTTACAACTTTTATTTAACTCTTTACAATATAATTTTAAATACTTTCCATTTAGATAAAATTTTTTAGTTGGTAAAGTAAAATAAACACCTGAATCAATATGAATATTATATTTCTTAATATTATTCTTGATACCAAGTTTTATTTGTCTAATAGCTTCTTTTAAATAATTTTTTCGCATATAATTATTTAAATCTGCTACATTTAATTTTTCAGATAAATGCATAGTAAATTCAATACTAAATTTTTTTAAATCAATTTTATCTATTTCTAAATTATATGGAAGATCCATATTTAGTTCAATAAAATCTAAATTATTATCTTTAGCAAATTGAACATTTGCAGAAATACTATCAAATTCAATTAATGTAGGCATTCCAAATTTCATAATATCACTCCTAATATAATTATTTCTATTTATTATTATAGCATATTTGCATTTACATAATTGTTTTTATATAATATTTTTAGGTGATATATGATGGAATATTTTGATGTATTAGATAAAAACAGAAAGCCTTTAAATAAAATATATCCTAGAGGAACTAAATTAAACGAAGATGAATTTAATGCTGGAGTAGAAATATATATTACTTGCCAAAATAAATTATTAATGAGTGAAAGGTGTATGCTAAAGTCACATCCATTAGAATGGGAAGTTCCAGGAGGATGTTCTCAAGCTTCTGAAGATAGTTTAACTACTCTTTATCGTGAACTAAAAGAAGAGATTAATTTAGATTTAAATATTAAGCCAAAGTTAATTGATACTATTATATATAAAAATCAATTTGTGGATATTTATACAGTTGAACTTCCTAACTTAATAACTAATTTTAAATTACAAAAAGAAGAAGTATCAAACATTAAATGGATTACTAAAGATGATTTTCAAGAAATGATTAATGATAATAAAATAGTTACTTCTGTATTAAATAGATTCGAACAAATAAAAAGTAGATTAAATCTTAATTGGTAATTTAATCTATTTTTTTATCTAACTTAAATTCATAAACATTTTCTAAATATGCTTTATCATCTAATAAAAATTCACTTTCTCCAATAAATTTACCACCAATTTTTTGATAAAAATCATTGGCACTATTTTCTTTTAAAGTACTAATTAAAACATATTTATAATTATCTTTTAATGTATTAAAAGCATATTTTATTAATTCAGAACCAACATGTTTTCTTTGATAATTTTTATCAACATATAAAGCATATATTTCAGCATATTCTTCACTATAGTTCTTTTTATTTTTACCATATCATAAAAATCCTACTATTTTATTATCAAATTCATAAACCATATATTCTTTTATTTTCTTTTGACATTTTTCAATACTTTCATTAGTTATTTTAAGATTATTTAAAAAATCATCAGGAAATATATTTTTATAAGTATTAATCCATTCCTTAATATTTAATGCCACAATGGCTCTAGCATCTTCTATTTTAGCTTCTCTTATCATTTAAGTATACTCCTTACATTTTTTAATAACTAATATTTAATAACATAATGAAAACATTCTTCATTATTAAGTATTATTTCCTTTATTTTATTTGGTACTAAATTATAATTTTTTAAATTATTTTTATCTATCCATTCTAAATGATGATAAATAATACTATTATGATCTTGTTCACATTTTTCTAAATTTATTTTATCAATATCTGAATTATCTAACTTTATAATATAATACATATCTATTTCATGAGTTCTCTCTTGTTTTCTATTAATAAAGAAATTTTCTATAGTACCAATATATTTACAATTATCAACAGTGAAATCTAACTCTTCTTGAATTTCTCTTATTAAAGCTTCTTCTGATGTTTCTCCTAATGAAACATATCCACCAGGTAAACAATATTTATCTGTATTATATTTTTCAATTAAAACTTTATTAGTGGTCTCTATTATTGCTGATACTCTATACTTAAATTTTATATTTTCATCTTTTATTTTTATATCCATAATTTTTTACTTTCTATATATCATTTTCTATCAAAAAATCATGTAGACAATTAAGCATAAATTCAAATTCATATCTTGTAAATACAGTTTCTTTTTTTGATTCTTTACCAATTATATGAATTATTGGCAAAGGACAATTTTTAATTGCATTACGATAAAAAATATTTTGAATAGCACTGATATATAATTCATCAATTAATAAATCATACTCTAAAGAATCTCTCTTAATTTTCTTACCTTTAAAATATATAAAACCATCTTCTTGCCAATTATAATTAGTTGCCTCTTTTAAAACTAAAGCTTCTTTACCACTATATTTAAAGACCTTTTTTTGCATTTTTATGTCAGGAAATTTAATTGCTTGAAAAAAAGATTCAATTGAATGCAAATGATAACCTTTAAATTTAAAATCATAAGGAAAAAGATTAGATAATAATTTGGAATAAGTTCCTTTTAAAGAATAACTAACATTAATCCATTTTTCACTTTCGCAAGTTGTGCCATTTTCATCTTGCACTAAAATTCCATCACAATAAATTTTTTCACTTTTTTTAACTATTGGTAATTCTTTAAATTTATAATTCTTCTTAAATTTTCTGAATTCTTCTAATTCTTTTTTATAGCTCATTATATACTACCTTCTTTTAAATTACTCTTTAAAATCTATTATTTCACTACTACCATCTAAATGAATAACTTTATTATTTTTTATATCTAAAACATTATTAAGATCTTGATAATTATCTATAACATTAGTATTTAATAAATCATAATATTCTTCATAATTAAATAAACCAATTGTATTATTTTCTTTTAAAAAGATAACATAAGTATTATATTTAGTATCTACTTTATACATCTTTTTAATATCACTATCTAGTTTAACTCTAAAGCCTTTTAATTTATAATTGTTAATAAATATATCAAAATATATTGCTTGGGTATAAATAGTATTTAATCTTTCTTTTAAACTACTAGTAGCATCTAATCTACTAATCTCATCAGTTTTAAGTGGTAAGATATAAGACACGCCATCACTTAATAAATAAATATTTACATAATCAAGATTAATAGTATCTACTATTTTTAAAGGATCTTCTTCTTTTTCTATTTCTCTAGGTTCATATAATTTATCATAGATGATATATCCTACTAGTAGAAGAATAATTATTATTAAAATAATTGATAACTTATTTATTTTCATAATCTTCTATAGCTTTCAATATTCCTTTATACGGTAATAAAGCACAATTTTTACGATTATTTTGCTTATATATATCTTGAAAAGCAAGGCCTTCATTAAGAATACTCTCATTATATTCTTCTTCATTACACATATGATAAAAATTATTAATATAATCTTTAGCTTCTTTTATACTTTTACCAATTAAATTTTTAATCATAATAGAGGTTGATGCTGTAGAAATAGCACAAGCTTCACCCATAAATTTAATATCTTTTATAATATCATTTTCAAATAATATTTTTATATCTAAATTATCAATACAATTAGGATTTTTAGTATTAACTAATTTATAATTATCATTATTTGTTTCTTCCTTATTAATTGGATTTTGAAAATGTTCTAATATAATTTCTCTACTTAAATCTTTATCCATAATTACTCATCTCATCCCTAATTTAACGCATAAATAAAAATGTGTCAATAAAAAGAAGATTTTGTTAACTTTCTTCTTTCTTATAATTGTATTCATTCATATATTACGAATTTATTTTCTTTTTAACTTTCTTGATTGTGTTTCATATAGTAAATTTAAATTATCTAAACAGTCCCAAGCCTTTAACAATAAACTTCTATCATTTTCTTTTTGCGTTAACTCATTATACTTATTAAAAATATATTTATAATCACTAGCTGGATATGTTATAGAAGCTAGAAAATGAATTGATGCTATTACTTGCATTCCATTTTCATATTTTTGGCTAAATGGAACAATTAAGTAAAAAAAGTTTTCCAATGTTTTAATATCACTTTGATAAAAATATTTAAGTAATTTTAATCTTTGAATTTCACTTTTACTCAAATATTGAATAGATTCTGATATTTGATTGGAATCCATATATTTAAGCAATTGCTTATAGTCATATTCTTCAGCATAAGTATCATAAAAGTTTTTAACTTGTATTACATTCTTATCAATTTCTTGTAATTCCGCCTGTAAAGGTCTAGAATATGGACCATTAAAATCCCACACAAATCCATATACATCCATATATTTAATAAGCGCTTGAATTAAATACATCATATACATCATATTTTGGTGTTCCAATTTTATGTTTCCAATAAGTTTTTTTTGACTATTAGGATTATAATCTTTTTGATATGTTTCTTTATATAAAACTAAAAGTCTTTCTTTACTAAAATCTAAATTCATTTATTTTGCCCCCACACATATATATTAACATTTTCATTAATAAAAATCTATTATTTTAGTCTTAATAATTAAAAATTGTTACTAAATATAAAAAGAAGTATCGCTACTTCTTATATCATTTCTTTCATAATCTTATCTTTATCTTTTAAAAGTTCAACTAAATTATCAATTTCTGATTCAGTATTATAAAAATATAAACTAACTCGAATTGAATTAGCAATCACTACTTAAATCTTTATCATTAATTTAAATACATAATTAAAAAATGTATCAATAAAATTATATATTTGACAATTTATCTTTTATAAATTCATCTAAATATTCTGAATCTTTTGTAACCCATTTATAGTTACAATGTTCATCACTTAATTTAACATTTATTTTTGTACTATCCACATTAATAATAAAATCAATTTCTAAATCATGCACTAAGAGGCCATTTTTTTCCTTAACTTCATCATAATAATGCGTAATTATTGGATCAAATTCATCAGTGAATCCTATCTCTTCTCTAAGTTCTCTTTTTAAACCATCTTTTAAAGTTTCACCATTTTCTAAATGACCACCAGGAAATTCCCACGCTCCTGGATATAATTCATCATTTTCGTTTCTTTTTACTATTAAAAACAAATCATTATCTTTTAAAATTCCTGTCAATACAATTCTTGTTTCCATATATTTTTAATTCTCACCTCTTGAATATTATATCATAAGGTTTTAAACCTATAATTTATACATAAATTATTATTTTATTATATAATTTTTAAATATATAAGCATGTGACTCAAGAAAATTACCATCATTTATTATTTTTTCTATTTCATTTTTACTTAAAAAATTAATAGATTCTACTTCACTTTCTTGCAATTTAACATTATCTAAATTTAAACTCGTAATATCTAATTCATAAACATTAAAGATACAATTTTTATTTGGATATTTAAAAGTAGTAATATTTTTTATTTCTTTATCATCTACTTTTAGACCAAGTTCTTCATCAAGTTCTCTTACAATAGTTGTAAATCCATCTTCGTTATGAATAACATGTCCACCAGTTGAAGAATATTTACTCCCTTTTTCTTTAGAATTTTTTTGAATTAAATATTTATCTTCTCCATTTTTAATAAAAATTACAGATAACATAATATTTTTACCATCAGGTATTTTTTCACCTCTCGGGATTGTTTCATTTAAAAGTTTACCATTATCATCATATAAATCTAATATTTCCATTATAATCCTCCTTAATAATAAATAGTTATCGTATGATGAGCGTTAGATTTTTTAGTTTGTTTTTTACCCATCCACCAAATTAAATTATCAAGTTCAACAGAATTGATTAAAATACCTGTTTCTTTTAATTTATCTTTAATTAACTCAATTACATATAACATATTAGCTCTAATTTCAATTTCCATATTACTATCATGTAGTATTTCTTTTTCGTTATCTATTTTTTCCGCTAAAATATTATTATATTCTAAAATACCATAATCTCTAAATGTTCTTGGAATACCATAATCAGCACAACCACTTAAATTATT
>CANPZJ010000039.1 GCA_947588795.1 uncultured Bacilli bacterium | reverse complement strand
CAAGAAATACAACTATTCCAACAAGTAAGAGTCAAGTATTTAGTACAGCTGCTGATAATCAACCTGCTGTTGATATTCATGTTTTACAAGGTGAAAGACCGATGGCTTATGACAACAAAACTTTAGGAAACTTCCAACTTACAAATATTCCACCTGCAAAAAGAGGAATACCACAAATTGAAGTTACATTTGATATCGATGCTAATGGTATCGTTAATGTTAAAGCTAAAGATTTAGGAACAGGTAAAGAACAATCAATTACTATTACTTCAAGTACTAACCTTTCTGATGATGAAATCGATAAGATGGTTAAAGAGGCTGAGGCTAATAAAGAAGCAGATGAAAAACGTAAAGAAGAAGCAGAAGTTAGAAATAACGCTGATTCAATGATTTTCCAAACTGAAAAAGCTCTTGAAGATTTAGGTGATAAAGTTGATGCTAAAGATAAAGAAAAAGCTGAAGATTTAATTAAAGAATTAAAGAGTGAATTAGAAGGAAAAGACACTGATAAAATTAAAGAAAAAACCGAAGAATTATCTAAAGTAGCAATGGATTTAGCAGCTAAAGTATATCAAAATGCAAATCCAAGTAATAATACTGAGGCAGAAAATACAACTGAAGAAAAACCTAAAAAAGATGGTGTAGAAGAAGCAACATTTGAAGAAAAATAATAAATATAAGGTTCTAGATAACTAGAACCTTAACTTTGTAAGAGAAAGGTAAATGTATGGCAAAGACAAGAAAAGATTTTAAAGATATATATAAATGGAATACTAAAGATTTATTTAATAGTGATGAAGAGTGTTTAAAAGAGATTAAAAAAATAGAAAAAGAACTACCAAAGTATGCTAAATATGTTGGACATATTTTAGATAGTGCGAATAGTTTATATGAATTACTAACTTTTGATATAAATTTATCAAGAGAAATAGAGAAGATATTTATCTATGCGCACATCAATAATGATGCTGATACTAAAGACACTAAATATCAAGAATTATTTGGCTTGGCTAAAAATTTATATACTAAATATTTAGAAACTACCTCATTTATTGTGCCAGAGCTCATGGAAAGTGAATATGCAGTAGTAGAAAAATATTTAAGTGAGAAAAAAGAATTACAAGAATTTACTAGAAATTTAAAACAAATTTATCGAGCTAAAGAGCATATCTTAAGTAAAGATGTTGAAAACGCTTTAAGTAACTATGCCAATTTAATGAGTGCTCCAGATGAAATAATGGGTACATTAACTGATAGTGATTTTACTTTTGATAGTATTATGGTTGATGGTAAAAAGGTAGAACTTACCGAAAGTAATTATGCAATATATATAAGGCATAATGATCGAAATGTGAGAAAACAAGCTTTTTTATCTTTATATAAAACTTATGCTCAATATAAAAACACTCTTGCTGTTATTTTAAAAAATGAAGTTGAAAAGAATGTAACTAGTGCTCGTCTTCGTAAATATAAAAATAGTCTAGAAGCATCACTTTTCCATGATGAAATAGATAGTAAAGTATATCATAATTTAATTACATCTATTCATAAACATTTACCTAGTCTCTATAAATATTGGCATTTAAAAAAGAAATTATTAAAAATAGACGAAATGCATCTATATGATACTTATGCCGAAATAGATATTAAAGATGATAAAAAATATACTTATGAAGAAGCAAAAGATTTAGTTTTAGAAATAACTAAACCTTTAGGGGAAAATTATGTTAAAGATTTATCTCTTGCCTTTACTAATAGATGGATAGATTCATGTAATAATGTTGGTAAAAGAGGTGGAGCTTATTGTACGGCTTGCTATGATGCTCACCCTTATGTCTTAATGAGTTTTGAAGGACTACTTAATGATGTTTCAACTCTTGCTCATGAACTTGGTCATGCGATGCATTATTACTATGCTTGTAACAATCAAAATTATCAAGATTATAATTATAGTATTTTTGTGGCCGAAGTTGCTAGTCAAGTTAATGAAATACTTTTAAGCCGTTATTTACTTGATCATAGTAATAATAAATTAGAGAAAATTAAAATTATTGATGATTTATTACAAAAGTATAAAGCATCAATCTTTAGACAAACGATGTTTGCGGAATTTGAATTATATATTCATGAATATACGGAAAATGGTGGCGTATTAACTAACCAGAATATGAGTGATAAATACTTAGAATTAAACAAAGAGTATTTTGGTAAAGATGTTATAGTAGATGAAGAAATTAAATATGAATGGGAAAGAATACCTCATTTCTATATGGATTTTTATGTTTATCAATATGCTACTGGTTTTGCTGCAGCCATCTACCTTGCTAATCAAATTTATGAAGGTAATACTAAAGTGAGAGATAACTATTTAGAATTTTTAAAATTAGGTTGTACGAAAAATCCAATTGATTCTTTAAAAGTTGCAGGTGTCGATATGACTAAAACAGAAGTATTTGATGATGCGATTAAATTTATGGATGAATTAATTAGGGAGTATGACCATTTAATGGGAAGTGAAAAAGATGAATAAAAAAGATTATTATGAAACTCTTGGGGTATCTAAAAATGCAACTGATGAAGAAATCAAAAGAGCTTTTAGAGTTTTAGCTAAAAAATATCATCCAGATGTTAATAAAGAACCTGGTGCCGCTGAAAAATTTAAAGAAATAGGTGAAGCTTATCAAGTTTTATCTGATAAAAATAAAAGAGCTCAATATGACCAATATGGCCACGCAGCATTCGAAAATGGAGGTGCCTCTAACTTTGATATGGGTGATATCGATTTAGATGATATCTTATCAAGTATCTTTGGTGGTGGCTTTAGTGGTTTTTCATCATTCTCTGGCTTTGGGGGAAGAGATAGAGGCCGAAGTAGAGCAAGACGTGGTGATGATCTACTTATGCGTATTAATCTTACTTTTGATGAAGCCGTATTTGGTTGTAAAAAAGATATAAAAGTATCAGTTACTGAAGAATGTGATGAATGTCATGGAACTGGTGGTTTTGGTGAAACAACTTGCAGTATGTGTGGTGGCCTTGGTGTTGTAAGAGATGAACAAAGAACTCTATTTGGTATCATGCAAACGCAAAAGACTTGTCCAAATTGCCGTGGTACAGGTAAAACATTTAAAGAAATATGTTCAGCTTGTCGTGGGGAAGGAAGAGTTAAGAAGAATAAAACTTTAACTGTAACTATTCCATCTGGTGTTGATAATGGTAGTCAACTTAGACTTTCTGGTAAAGGTGGCGCTGGTATTAATGGGGGTGCCAATGGTGATATATATTTAGAATTTAGTGTTTCAGATCATAAATATTTTGAAAGACAAGATGATGATATTTACCTAGAAGTACCAGTAACAATTACTGATGCCATCCTTGGTTGCAAAAAAGAAATACTTACTCTTAATGGTAATGGCTATATTGAAATAAAACCAGGAACGCAAAATTATACAAAATTAAAATTAAAAGGTAAAGGTATTAAAAATGAAAGTGCTAGATCAATCGGTGATATGTATGTTGTTATAAATGTTATCATCCCAACTAAACTATCACGAAAACAAAAAGAATTGTTGAGTGAACTTGCTGATACTGATTTGGAAAGTGAACCAGAATTTAGAAATTTTGAAAAAGCTTTAAAATAAGAGAAGAAATTCTTTTATTTTTTTTAACTTTAATTGACATTAAAAATGATATTTAATATAATTATTTATGAGGATTGATGCTAGATGAAAGAGCCAATTTTAGTCAAATTAAAAATGAAAAAAAGATATAAAAACAGTTTATCTTTTCTTAGTATATTAATTTTTGTAATTGCTATTTTAGGTTTAGGGTATACCTTTTATGATAAAGTTTTAAAAGATTCTGATATTGAAGTTAATGGGGCATTATCTATTAATTATATAAATGGAAAAAGTTTTAATATAAAAAATAAAGAAACTATTAAATTTTCGGTATCCAATGCATCTGATAAGGTAAATTATTATAATATAGGTTTTATGAAAGTACGCGGTGAAGGATCCTATAAAATAATGTCAGATAATAAATTAGTTATGGAAGGTGCATTAAATAGTTGTGATGAAGTAATTACAGATTTTGTTAGTATAGATACTTTAGAAACAAAAGAGTATACTATTGAAATTATTAATAAAGGAAAAAATAATTTAAAAGGATCACTAAATATCCGGCCTCAAGTTGGAGTGGTCAAAACTTTTGCGGATACTATATTAGAAAATACTAAACCAGCTGATGATGCTTTAACGAAAGTAGGAGAAGAAGCTGCTTTAGAAGATGAAGGAATTATTAAAAGTAGTGATGACTTAGGGGTTAGTTATTATTTTCGTGGTAATGTAAAAAACAATTATGTATCTTTTGCTAATTTTACCTGGCGTATAGTTAGAATTAATGGTGATGGTACCGTAAGAATGATATTAGATGATATTATTAGTGAAAGTGCAAATTATAAAAATGATGAATCGGAATCATTTTTATATCAAGATTCTTATATAAACACGGCTTTAGAAAATTGGTATCAAGAAAATTTACGTAATTATACAAATAATATAGCTACTACAAATTATTGTAATGATATTAGTCATGATGATGCAAACAATTATTTAGCATATAACAGGATAATGACTAATAAAATTCCTACTTTAAATTGTTTAGGAAATCCTTTTAAAAATAACATAGGTATCCTTTCTATCGATGAAGTAATTTTAGCGGGAGCTAGTCCTGATAATACTAATCAAAATTATTATTTATATAATCCAAATATAAAAGATACTTGGTATACTATGACAGCATCAAGTGGTGTTGAAAAATCAGTAAATATATTTGTTGTTGATGCTAATGGTAATATCAAAACAAATATATCAGGCAGTACTTATGAAAGAGTAAGACCGGTTATTAATTTAATTAAAAATCTTGAAGTAACTGGTAATGGTACAATAGATAATCCATATAAAGTAATTACCAAATAATATTGTTAAGTGTAAATGTATATGTTATAATAAGTGTCAACATTTGCAGATATTTGTGTAAAGCGAATGTTAGACACTTATTTTTGTGTCCATTAAGTGTTAAAATAAAAATGTGGTGATTATTAATGAATTTTTTTAAAGATATTTATACATTCATTAAATGTTTAGGATTTGTTGATATAACATTTTTTATCGCAGTAATAACATTACTTATTTTAATTGTGACTTTAATTTACTTTATTAAAATAAATAAAGATGAGCCTTTAGATGAAAATGATTTTTTTCCACCAATGGATGATAATAAAAAGGAAGATAAAAAAGAAGATAGTTTAATTCAACTAGAAACAAAAGAAACTGAAAATAAAATAAAAGAAGAGAATAACGAAGAATTAGCTTATAATGATGAAGAAGGAGATCTTTTAGATTTAGAAACTTTAACTAAAAAATTACAAGAAGACAAACTTGCTGGTATTATGAGTTGTGATTCTTATGAAAAAGATCAAGAAGAAAAAGCCATTATTAGTTATGAAGAATTATTACAAAGGCAAAATAAATATGCTGTTAATTATGAAAAAGAAGAAATGTTAGATGATTTAGTGGTTAAAAAAGTTAATTTAAATGATTTGGTTAATAAAAACGAACAAGTTAATATTAAGGAAGTTAGAGTTATAAGTTATGAAAAGGAAGAAGCTTTTTTACAAGCTTTAAAAGAACTTAATAAATTATTAAATTAAAGGGTGGTTTTATGAAGTTTTATATTGAAACTTTTGGTTGTAAAGTTAATACATATGAATCTAATTATATTAAAGAGTCACTTCTAAAAAGTGGTTTTCTTTTTGTTGATGGAATAAACAATGCTAATATTATTATTATTAATACTTGTACAGTTACTAATACTGCTGATAGTAAATGTAAGAAATTTGTAAGAAGAGTAAGAAGAGAAAATCCAAATAGTATTTTAGTAGTGGTAGGTTGTAGTGTGCAAAATAATTTTGTTGAATATCAAAATATGAATATTGATATACTTTTAGGTAATATTGGTAAATCTAAATTACCAGAGATTATTAATAATTATTTACAAACTAAAGAAAAATATGATTATTTTGAAAAAAACAGAGACTTACCATTTGAAGATATGCAGATAAATGATTTTGATCATACGAGAGCTTTCATTAAAATTCAAGATGGTTGTGATAATTTTTGCTCTTATTGTATAATTCCATTCATGCGTGGTAAATGTCGTAGTAAAGATTTTAATGAAATTATGAAAGAAGCTAAAGATTTAGTTGATACGAATCATCATGAAATAGTTTTAACAGGTATTCATACAGGTTCTTATAACTTTGAAGGTAAAGATTTAGTTGATGTTATTAATGAACTATCTAAAATAGATGGTTTAGATCGGATTAGACTATCAAGTGTAGAAATAACTGAACTAAATGATAAGTTTATGGATATGTTAAAGATAAATAATAAATTTTGTAATCATTTACATATTCCATTACAAGCTGGTAGTGATAATACATTAAAGAAAATGAATCGTAAATATGATATGAAGTATTTCTTTAATAAAATAAATGAAATTAGAAGTATTAGGCCAGATATTTCTATTACAACTGATATTATTGTTGGTTTCCCAGAAGAAACAGATAGTGATTTTGCAGAAACTTATGAAAATGCTAAGAAATTAAAATTTAGTAAAATTCATGTTTTTCCTTATTCTAAAAGAAATGGTACTAAGGCTAGTTTAATGAAAGAAGTATCGTCTACAGAAAAAACAAATCGAGTCCATAAATTATTAGATCTTTCTAATATTCTAGAAAAAGAGTATGAAGCAAAATTTATTGATCAATATGTTGATGTATTAGTTGAAGAAATAAACGAAAATGAAAGTATTGGTCACACCTCAAATTATCTAAGAGTAGTCATTCCCCAAAAATTAGAAAAAAATAAAATATATAAAGTTAAATATGAATTAGAACAAAAAGAAATAGTTAATGAATAGTTAACTATTTCTTTTTTAATTAACCTTTAAGGGTGTGGCTTGCCTTGGGCAAGCCATCAAAAAACCACTCGTTAGACGAGTGGGATTAAAAGACT
>CANPZJ010000038.1 GCA_947588795.1 uncultured Bacilli bacterium | reverse complement strand
TTTAAATGATTTAATAAAAGATATTAATCCTTTAGTAGAAGAAGATAATAAATTATATAAATTAGATAAATTTAATGTCTTAGTATGTCAAAATAATAAAAAAATCTTAATAAATAATAAAGAAACTATTGATTATTCTTGGTGCCAAGAATAATCTTTTTAGTTGACAAATTTTTTTAATATTTTATAATATTTAACACAAAGGAATGATATTATGCCTAATAAAAGTTATTTAATTGGAGATGTTATAAGTAATTTATATCGATATGGTAAATCTTCTTTACAAATAATTAATGAAGATATTACTGATAAAGATTGGTTTATTCATTTTAAAGTAAATGAAGATCATAATATAGATATTTATCGTGAAAGTATTATTTATACAGATGATACTAAAGAAGAAATAGAAGATAAATATTTTTGGAATGTTGATTCTTCAGAATTATCTTATTATATATCTTATCTATTAAGTGCATCTTTAACTGGTGGTTTAAAAGAAATATCTGATCATTCTTTAGAATATTCTAAAGAATTAAATGATATAGCAGAAAAGATGTATTTACTTATATTACCTAAACTTGCTATTAGTAATAAAGAACTAACAGAAATATTTATTTCATCTGAAACTATGTTAGATATCTTTAATAATAAAGATGGTAATATAACATTACCTAGTTATGATTTTCCAGAAGATTTAATAAACAATATTAATGTTTTATTAGAAAATTTAGAAAAAAGAATAGACTGTATAAGAGAATTATATATTAAACTTACCAGTGGTAATTTAGGAAAATTAAATATTGATTTAGAAAATTGGTTAAGTTTAAGAAAGGATAAGAGTATTTCTCCTATTAATACTGAAAAAGGAAAAGCGAGATAGACACATATTTACAATTATTATTTTTAATATTTTGTTTAGGATTAAAAAATGTGTTATTCTAAATATAGATAGGTGAATAAAATGGGCATAAATTATGAAGAAGCATTAAACATATTTAGAGAAGTAGGATTACCTAATAAGTATAATGAACAAGATTTAACTAAAGCATATCGTGAATTAGCAAAAAAATATCATCCAGATTACAATATAGGTAATGAAGAAGAAGCTAAACAAAATATGCAAAGAGTTAATGAAGCTAGAGTTGTTTTAAAAAATTATATTGGAAGAACTACTGGGCCAAACTTTGATGAGATGTATAAATCTATACAATTTCAAAACTATAAAAAAGATAAATTAAATTTAATAGATAGTTATAATATTTATTACATAGAAAATATTAATTTTGGCAAAAATAATCCTGATTTTGATACTTTAAAGAAAAAAATGATAGATTTTTCTGGCAAAAGTAAAATACATATTAGAGCAACATCTACCATTCAAGATTGTGATATAGCATTTAACAATTTTAAAATTAAATTAAAAGATTATTATATAGAGTTTATGCATATATATTTTTCTTCTTATGGTATAGATTATAAAAAGATTAATACTAATATTGATTATGATTTACCATTAGATAAGTTTTATAGTTCTATAATAAAAATTAAAGCCTATTATATTGATAATTTAATTGATAATATTTTAAGTAAATATAAATTATATGCTAATTATGATAAAGTAATAATTGAGATAGGAAAGTATAAAGACAAGATATTTCAATATTTAAAAGATAAAAATTTAACTTTAGAAAGTGATTATATAAATAATATTGATAATGGTGTTTTAAAAATTTTTAAAACTTATGATAAAAATTTAAAAAGATATAATGCATTATTAGAAGAAATTAAAAATATAGATGACAAAGATATCTTAAATCTAGCTGAGTTTATAGAAGAATTTTTAGCAAGTGAAGAAATAGATGGAACATTTGACGAAATATATGAAAAAATAGCATTTAAAAAAGAACATGAAAAAAATAAAGAATATATACAAAAGTTATATAAAATTATTTTAGATAAAGCCTATTTAGCCTTAGCAAATTTAGACACTGTTAAAGATAGTGAACAAATCAATAATATCTTAGACTTAGAAAAAGATATTATTGATTTATTTCAAAAATATGAAAAAGGTGAAATTAAATTTGATACCTTAATGAAAATTAAAGAAATAACTTTTACAAACATTTTAGAAGATAGAAGATTAATAAATACTATAGCAAATAATTTAGATCCTGATATAGACCCTGATGAAATATCAAATTTATATATTACTACTAATAGCAATCTTCCTTTATTGTTAAAATTAATAAAAGAAAATAATGAAGATTATTTAGTAGGAGGTTTTTCTTATCAATTTGAAGGCAATATATCAAAAATACCATCTAAGGATAATTATTATAACTTAATATCTTTAGAAGAATTTATGAATAATGCTGAAGAATTTTTTGTTAGAGGTCTTAGTTACATTTATGGTAAAATAACTTGTTTATATAGATATAATAATAATTGTTTGTTTTTAGATAGTAATAATAGATTAATATTGGCTAATAATATTGTAATAAGTCAAATTCAATTTTTAGAAAATGATGAATATGCTGAATATAAAGATAGAAACTTTGTTAAAAATAGAATAATTGAACAATTTGATAACGATTTAACTAAAGCAAGTGTAGAAAATAATATAAAAAGATAATTAAAAAAAATATATACAAATTTTAAAAAAATGATATAATTACTAATAGTGATGGTATGAAGAAGTTAAATTTATTTTTTGCATTTTTTATTAGTTTTATTTATATGGAACTAGTATATAAAATATTTATATATCATAGTATATTTAGATTATCTATAATTAATATGATATTATTTTTAATACCACTTAGTTTACTTTTAAGTGTATTATGTAATGCTTTTAAAAGTGATAAAGTTAATAAAATAATTTATATAATATTATTTAGTTTAATTGCTATTTGGTTTAGTGCCCAATATGTAGTAAAATCTTATTTTGATTTTTATATATCTTTATCTACATTTCAAGTAGCAGATCAAGTAACTGACTTTATGGGTAAAGCTGCTTTGGAAACTTTAAGAAGAATACCAGTATTAATATTGTTCTTTGTACCTTTAATTGTTAGTTTAATATTTAGTAAACATCTTCATTTTAGACAAAATAGTTTAAAGAAAAGCTTAGTATTATTATGTATGACTTTAGGTTTTTATGGATTGTATATAGTTGGTCTTAATATAGGTAAAAAAGAAACATATTCAGCTTATAATTTATATTATAAAGTAAATGATATATCTTTAAGTGTGGAAAATTTTGGGGTATTAAATACTTTTTGTATAGATACTAAAAGAGCAATATTTGGTTTTGATGCTAAAATAATAAATGTTGATAATCCTCTATCTAGTGAGAAAGAAAAAGATACACCAATAGTATATGAATATAATAATTTAGATATTGATTTTGATAGTTTAATAGCTAGTGAGACCAATAGTACTATTAAAAGTATGCATGAATATTTTAAGAGTGATCCAGGTACTTTACAAAATGAATATACAGGATTCTTTAAAGATAAGAATTTAATATTATTTATGGCGGAAAGCTTTAATGAAGTAGCAGTTAAAAAGGAAATAACCCCAACTTTATATAAACTTGTTAATAGTGGTTTTGTTTTTGAAGATTTTTATACGCCAACTATCTTTAGTACAATTGGCGGAGAATTTCAAGAATTAACTGGCCTATATGCATCTGGTACAGATATATTAGGCAAATTTAGAAGTGGTAAAATATCTTTCCCTCAAGGAGTTGCTACTAAATTTAAAGAAGAAGGTTATAAAACTTATGCTTATCATAATAATTTTGCCTCATTCCAAAGTAGAAATAAATATTTACCAAGTTTAGGATTTGATTATTTTAAAGCATGTAGTACGGGTATGGAAAAAATAATGAATTGTAATTTATGGCCAAGAAGTGATTTAGAAATGGTTGATGCGACTGTAAATGAATATATAAACGAAGATAAGTTTATGGTATTTTATGCATCTAATTCAGGGCACTCTAGTTATGATAGTTTTAATGCTAATCAAATGGCTAAGAAAAATAAAGATGAGTATTTAGCAAGTGGTCTAAATTATTCTACTAGAGTAGCAACTTACCTAGCAGCGCAAATGGAACTAGATAAAGCACTAGAATCATTAATTAATAAACTAGAAGAAGCAGGTAAATTAGATAATACAGTTATTGCTTTAGTAGGAGATCATTATCCATATGATTTATATCCATCAGAAGTAAATGAAATGGCAGATTATGAAAAAGATGATGTAGTAGAAATAAATCATAGTAACTTTATACTATGGAATAATACAATGGATACAGTTAAAGTATCTAAAGTAGGTAGTCAAATAGATGTTATACCAACAATATATAATGCATTTGGGATAAAATATGATTCAAGATTATTTATTGGTAAAGATATTTTAAGTACCGAAGGTGGACTTGCCATGTTTGGTAATAAATCTTGGGTATCAGATAAAGGAACATACTTCTCATCTAGTGGTAAATTTGTCCCAAAAGATGGTGTTGAAGTAGACGATGAATATGTTAAATCAATGAATCAAATAGTACTTAATAAAATAAATATGAGTACTAAAATAATAAATAATAATTATTATAGTAAAGTATTAAATTAGGAAGAATGAAAATTCTTCTTTTTTAGTATTTAAATTAATATACTTCTAATGGGAGGTATAATGAAGTTTATTAAAAATTACTTAGGTACAATTATTTTACTTATATCTATTATTATTGGAGCAATAGTTGGTTTAGTATTTGGTGAAGATGCGAATGTATTAAGTCCCTTTGGGGATATCTTTATTAATTTATTATTTGTCGTAATTGTTCCACTTATATTTTTAACAATAACAAATGCCATAATTAAAATGAAGAGTCCGAAAAGGCTTGGTAAAATAATGGTACGAATTGTTATAGCTTTTGTTATTATGTCAGTTATAGCATCTTTAATAGGTATTGTATCAACATATTCATTTAAATTAGTTAATAATAATGATAGTAAAATAATGAATTTATTAGATGAAGATGCTAAAGTAGATACAAATTTATCAATATTAGAGAAGACTGCTAGTATGCTTACTGTTAGTGATTTTAATTTATTACTTAGTAAAGATGCCATTATTGCTATATTAGTATTTGCCATTTTATTTGCTCTAGCTGTTAGAAAAAGTGGGGAAAAGGGTGAAGTAGTTGCTAAATTTATTGGTAGTTTAAATGAGATAGTTTTAAATTTAGTAAATATTATTATGTATTATGCTCCGATTGGTTTAGGTTGTTATTTTGCTACATTAATTGGGACATATGGCAAAAATATTGCCGTAGGATTTTTAAAAACATTTATTATTTATACTTTAGTATGTGTTTTTGTCTATGTTGTAGTTTATTCTTTATATGCACTTATTACTGGTGGCGTAAAAGGTTTAAAGAGTTATTGGTCTCATATTTTAGCTCCAACTGCAACAGCTCTTGCAACTTGTTCCTCAGCAGCATGTATTCCAGTTAACGTAAAAAGTACGAAAGAAATGGGTATATCCAGTGATATAGCTGAAACAACTATTCCTATGGGTACTAGTTTTCATAAAGATGGATCTGTTATTGGTAGTGTTTTTAAAATAATGTTTTTAGTTTATTTATTTAATACTCATCCTAGTATATGGACCGTTCTTGGTGTATCTTTACTTGCTACACTTTTAGTTACAGCAGTACCTGTTGGTGGTGGAACAATCTCCGAAATGTTTATCTTAACCTTGATGGGATTTCCAGTATCAGCTTTACCAATATTAACTATTATTGCCACTATTATTGATGCACCAGCAACAGTTTTAAATGTTGTTGGTGATACTGCATCATCTATGTTAGTAGGTCGAATGGTTGATGGTAAAAAATTCTTACATATAAATAAAAGAGCCTAAAGCTCTTTTTAAAATGTCTAATTTTTAGAAGTTTTGTCGAAGTCGTAGACAAATAAAATTTTCTACTTATAATATATGCTTATGGATGTGCAAATGGCAATACCTTAATTTGGCGGTTGTTTTCCAAAATTGTTATGAACGAAAGAACTTTGGAAAAATCCTTGTTACTAATTATTTTGATGTTATTATATATTTTTTAAAAATAAGTTGCCAAACAATTGTTCTTGTTGTATAATGCTATTATCAAGGAGGTTTAGTATGAATAAAAACAAATTAGAAACAATTTCAAATTTATTTGAAGGGAAGGAAATAAGAAGTATTTGGGATAGTGAAAAAGAAGATTATTATTTTAGTGTAGTGGATGTTATTGGGGCATTAACAAATGCTATTATTCCTAGAAATTATTGGAGTGATTTAAAAAGAAAACTTTTAAGCGAAGGCAGTCAGTTGCACGAAAATATCGTGCAACTGAAAATGAAATCAAAAAAAGACGGAAAAAATTATTTAACAGATGCCTTAGATACTAAAGGCATATTAAGATTAATAGAGTCAGTTTCTTCTCCTAAAGCAGAGCCTTTTAAGGTTTGGCTTGCCAACTTAGGTAGTGAAAGAATTGATGAAGTTTTTGATCCTGAAATTGCGATTAATAGAGCAGTTGATTATTATAGAAAACGAGGATATAGCGATAAATGGATTAAAGACAGATTAAATGGGATTGTGAATAGAAAGCAATTAACTGATGTTTGGAAAGAAGGGGGAATAACTGAAAATAAAGAATATGCTATTCTAACTAATGAAATTTACAAAGAATGGTCAGGAATGAAAGCAAGTGAATATAAAGAATTTAAAGGGCTTCGCAAGGAATCTTTAAGGGATAATATGACAGATGTAGAAGTTCTTTTAACTGATTTAGGAGAAACAGCAACAAAAGAACTTGCTAAAGAATATAAGCCTTATGGTTTAAATCAAAATAAAGAAATTGCAAAACGAGGTGGAAGAATTGCCAAAAATACTCGTGATAATTTAGAAAAAGAACTTTGCAGATCAGTAATTAGCAGCCAAAATAATCTTAATTATCAGTATTTAGATGAAAAAGAAAAATTGGAAAATAAAAAATAGATTTGATAAAATACTAATCTCAATATATTTGACCGTTAAGGAAAAAGGTTCAGGCCACGTGCTTCAGCACGTAAACCCTTAAAGGGTTT
>CANPZJ010000037.1 GCA_947588795.1 uncultured Bacilli bacterium | reverse complement strand
TTAGATGAAATAAAAATAAACTAAGTTTATGCTTAGTCTATTTTACGTTGTTTAACTTTTTGGCTGTGAATTGTAACTATTTTTTGGTATAATTTAAATAGAAAGTAGGAAAATAATAATGAGAAATAAATTTGAAAAATTAACTCCCAATGAAGAAGAAGTTAAAAATGTTTCTAATAATGTTAAAGCAGTTAAATTAAAAAGTGAAATGTATAATCACGATAATGAAAAAATAGAAAAAAGAGAAGATGATTCAAAAGATATAGTTTTATGGGGATTTATATTTGGTTTTATCTTATTTTTCATTTTACTTATTTTGATTATTATCTTTACTTAAAGGAGGATATGCCAATGTTACTCGAATGCTTAAAAATTTTTGCCGCTCGTATTATCGATGTAACATTAGGTACTTTAAGAACTGTCTTTTTTGTAAAAGGTAAAACAATTGAACCATTTATAATTGCTTTTTTTGAAGTTTTAATTTGGTATTTGGTCGCCAAAGAAGCTCTTAATACAGTAGGCAACACTTTTTATATTGCTGTTTCTTATGCCGGAGGTTACGCTACAGGTACTTTTATTGGTTCATATTTATCGAAAAAACTTATTAAAGGTGAGGTTGGAGTTCAAGTTATTTTAGAAGAAGGTTATGATAAATTAATTAATAAATTACATAAAAAAGGTTATGGTGTATCAATTATTGAACTTAAGAATGATTATGATGGTAAATATAAAGATATGCTATTTATTGAAGTAAGTACGAAAAATTTAAAGGAACTTACCAATATGATTAAAGCTTATGATAAAGATGCTTTTATGGTAGTTAACGAAACTAAGCTCGTTCATAATGGTTTTGTTAAATAAACATTCATAATGGTTTTGTTAAATAAACACTTGTTTATTTATCATATTTTTGTTATAATATTTTTGCAATTTAAGTGGGACAAAAATCCTGCTTTTATTTATAGTTTGAGGTGAGGCATGGAAAAATTAGAAGAATTAAAAAAGGCATTAGAAAAAGAATTAGCAGATAAAGACATTATTGTAGATGATATCTTTATTGAGAAAAAGGGAAAATATCAATTTCTAACCGTGGTGTTAGATAAAGTGGGAGGAATTGATTTGGATGGCATAGTAGATGCTACGCATGTAATAAATCCTATTGTTGATAAGTATGATGTATGTGATAGTGAATATATTTTAGATGTTATTAGTAAGGAAAGAGGTTAAAATATGGATAGTAAAGCATTTATTAAAGCATTAGATAATATTGTAAAGGAAAAAAACATTAGTCCTGATGTTGTTTTTGATGCGATGACTTTAGCATTACAAACAGCTTATAAGAAAAATTTTGATAGTAAGACTAATGTAAGAGTAGATATCAATAGAGATACAGGTGAAATAAAAGTATATTCTTATTTAGTAGTGGTACCTGAAATAGATGAAGGAAGCACAACTGTTGATGAAGAAGGAAATACAGTAGATATACCACCAGAGATTAATATTGATGCCCAAATTCTTTTAGAAGATGCCCTTAAAATAGATCCTAAAGCTAAAGTTGGTGATACGATTGAAAAAGAAGTTACGCCAAAAGATTTTGGAAGAGTTGCTGCTGGTACTGCTAAACAAGTAGTTACCCAAAAAATAAGAGAAGCCGAAAAAAATAGTATTATTGAAGAATTTGCGGATAAAGAATTTGAACTTATGCTAGGTTTAGTAGCAATGGAAGATCAAAAGAATTATTATATTGATTTAGGTAGAACTAGAGGTATTTTACCAAAATCAGAGATTATTCCTGGTGAAACAATTAAAATGGGTTCAAATATTAGAGTATATATTACCAAGGTAGAAAATGGTACTAAAGGACCAGTTATCTTGTGTTCAAGAAAACATTATGGTTTTGTTAAAAGATTATTTGAAGTAGAAATACCTGAACTACAAAGTGGGGATATTGTTTTATATGCTGTTGCAAGAGATGCTGGTAATAGAAGTAAAGTAGCAGTATATTCTACTAATGAGAGAATTGATGCGATTGGTTCTTGTATTGGTGAACATGGTAGTAGAATAGGAAATATCTTAAAAGAATTAAATGGTGAAAGAGTAGATTTAGTTTTATATGATGAAGATCCACAAGTATTTATCGCCAATGCCTTATCACCTGCTAAAAATGTTATTGTCAATATTACTGATCCAGAGAAAAAAGAAGCACTTGCTATAGTAACTGATGATAATTTATCACTTGCTATTGGTAAAAAAGGAAGTAATATTAGACTTGCTAGTAAACTTACGAAATATAAAATTGAAATCAAAACTTTATCACAAATTAACGAAGAAGGAAATAAGGAGTAGATTTGATGAAACAGAGAAAAATCCCAATGCGTACTTGTGTTGTAACTAAAGAAAAATGTGAGAAAAAGGATTTAATTAGAATAGTAAGAACTCCTGAAGGTAACGTGGAAATTGATTTAACTGGTAAGAAAAATGGAAGGGGAGCTTACTTAAAAAAAGATAGTGAAGTTTTTGCTAAGGCAAAAAAAAGTGGTATCTTAAATAGAATATTAGAAGTAGAAGTTAATGATGAGATATTTAATGAATTAAATGAATTAATAAAATAAGAAAGGAGAAGAAAAAATATGAGTGTTAAAGAATATGCCGATAGTCTTAATTTATCAGTGGCTGAGGTCTTAAAAAAATGTAAGGAATTAGGTATTAATGTTAAAAGTGGTGAAGATATTTTAGTTGATGATGATATTATTAATCTTGACTATACCCTAAATTTAATTAGTACTGATGAAGAAATTACTTATGATGAAGATGAATTAGTTGAAAATGTAGCAATGGATATTATGGAAAGTAATAATATCAGTGAAACTAATACATCTAAAAAACAAAAATTACATAAAAAAGATAGCACTGATGAAAATAAAGAAAACTATAAAATGCTTAAAAAAGAAATGTATAAGCATAAAGAAAAATTAATGAGTAATGATACATCTAATGATAATATTGTTTTATATAAACAAGGTATGAGTGTAAGTGATCTTGCTAGTAGCCTAAATGTAAGTGGTACAGATATTATCAAAAAATTAATGTCTTTAGGTTTAATGCTTAGTTTAAATGATCCAATTGATTTTGAAAATGCGGAAATAGTTGTTTTAGATTATAAGAAAACTTTGAAAAAAGAAGAAACCCAAGATTTAGCTAATTTTGAAGAATATGAAATTATTGATAAAGAAGAAGATTTAGTTAAAAGACCACCAATAGTTACTATTATGGGACATGTTGACCATGGTAAAACAACTTTACTTGATTATATTCGTCATTCTCATGTTGTTGAAGGTGAATTTGGTGGTATTACCCAACATATTGGGGCTTATCAAATAAATCATAATGGCAATGTTATTACTTTTATTGATACCCCAGGACACGCTGCTTTTACCGAAATGCGAGCAAGAGGTGCAAGTGTTACGGATATAGTTATCATAATTGTTGCTGCTGATGATGGGGTTATGCCCCAAACACAAGAGGCAATTGATCATGCGAAAAGTGCTAATGTGCCAATTATTGTAGCAGTTAATAAAATTGATAAACCAGATGCTAATCCGGAGAAAATTTTAACGGAAATGGCTGAAGCTGGTATTACTCCTGAAGCTTGGGGTGGTGATGTACCATTCATTAATATTTCAGCTCATACAGGAGAAGGTGTGGATCTTTTATTAGAAACAATTGAAACCATTGCGGAAGTTAATGAATATAAAGCTAATCCAAATCGTTATGCTACAGGTTCTGTTATTGAATCAAAAGTAGATAAAAATATTGGTGGTATTGCCTCATTTATTATTCAAAATGGTACCCTTAGAATAGGGGATCCTATTGTAGTTGGTGAACATTTTGGTAAGGTTAGAACAATGAAAAATGATTTAGGTGAATCGATTGTGGAAGCAGGACCTTCTACACCAGTTGAAGTTACCGGAATATCTGAAACCCCAGATGCTGGTGATAAATTTATGGCCTTTGAAACTGAAGCTAAAGCAAAAGAAATAGCCAACAAAAGAAAAAATTTAAATGCTTCTAAATATAAAAATGATGTAGTTTCCCTAGATGATTTATTTAAAAAGATTGAATCTGGGGAAAAAGAAGTTAATGTTGTCTTAAAATGTGATGTTAAAGGTAGTGAAGAAGCAGTTAAAAATGCTTTGCAAAAAATCCAAGTTGGAGATGTTGTTGTTAAAGTAATCAGAAGTGGTATTGGTACTATCACGGAATCAGATGTCGTACTAGCTAATGCTTCTAATGCTATCATTATTGGCTTTAATGTTGTACCAAGTAATATCACGAAAGAAATTGCTAAAGAATATAATGTTGATATTCGTCTTTATACCATTATTTATAAATTAGTTGAAGAAATGGAACAAGCTATTACTGGTATGTTAGATCCGGAATATGAAGAAAAAGTAATTGGCACTGTTGAAATTAGAAAAATATTTAAATATTCTAAAATTGGTAATATTGCTGGTTGTTATGTTACTGATGGTATTGTTAAAAATAATGCTAGTGTAAGAGTTATTCGTGATGGTATTGTTATCGCCGATGATAAAGTATCTTCACTACAAAGAGGTAAAGAAAGCGTTAAAGAAATGAAAAAAGGGTTTGAATGTGGTCTTACTTTAGATTCATTTAACGATATTAAAGAAGGAGACACGCTTCAAGTTTATGAATTAGTTGAGGTTAAACATGCCTAGTCATAAAATTGAAAGAATAGAAAGCGATATCTTAAAGTATTTAAGTAATATTATCTTTTTAGAAACTGATGATGAACTTTTAAAAACAATTACTTTAACCGCTGTAGATGTTAGTAAAGATTTAAGTTATGCTAAAGTTTATTTTACCTCAATTAGTAATATGACTCATAAGGAGTTAGAAAAAGACGTTAATGAAGCAGCCCCTTTTCTAAGAGGAAAACTTGCTAAAGTTATTGAAATTAGAAATATACCAGAGCTTAAATTTGTTTACGATGAATCTATTGAATATGCTAGTAAAATAGAAAAGATAATAACAGAAATAAAAGAAGATTAGATAGTGAGGTTTTAATTTGCAAAATATCAAATACAACATAAAAGAATTTAAAAACTTAAATAACGCTAATCTTCTTTTTTTAGCTAAGTCTTATCAAGAATTATATATGAAAATGTTTGGTATAGATTCTTATGATGCTTATTTACTAGTAACTAAAGGAAATTATTTACAAAAGTTAAAAAATACAAAAGTTAAAAATTATGCTTACAATTATGAAAGATTCAAAAGTGTTTTAGAAAATAAATTAAATTGTAAAGTTATATTTATTTATAAAAGAAGAAAACCTATTGGTTTTGTAAGAATAAATGTTACTAATAAAAGTATTCATATTTTCGAATTAATAATATTAGAAGAAAAATATTTAGAAGAAATAGTAAAATATTTAGAAAATAATTATAAAGATAAAGAAAAAATATATTTTAATATACCTCTATTTAGCATTAAATTATTAAGTTTATTATATAATTTAGGTTATGAAGAAAATGCAGAAGATATTCAAAAAGATATGTATATTTTAAATAAATCTTTAGGAGTAAAATAATGAATGATATTGGTTTAATTATTAATAAAGATAAAAATTTAACTAGTAGAGATGTTGTCAATAAATTAACTAAATTATTAAATAATAAAAAAATCGGTCATACCGGAACTCTTGACCCCATTGCTACTGGTGTTTTAGTTTGTCTAACCGGTAAATATACTAAACTAGTTGATTTAATTACCACTTTAGATAAAGAGTATATTGCTGAGATTAAACTAGGTATTAAAACTGATACCGAAGATATAACTGGTAATATTTTAGAAACTCGAAAAGTAAAAAAATATTCTAAAGAAGAAATAATAGATGTTTTAAATAATCTAGTGGGTGAATACATTGAAGAAATACCTATTTATTCCGCAGTTCATGTTAATGGGAAAAGATTATATGAATATGCGAGAAGTAATGAGAGTATTGAACTTCCTAAAAGAAAAGTAGAAATTAAAGAAATAGAACTTTTAGATTATCACGATGATTTAATTAAATTTAGAGTAGTAGTAAGTAAAGGTACTTATATTCGTAGTTTAATTCAAACTATATGTAAAAATTTAAATACTATTGGGACGATGAATAATTTAATTAGAACAAGACAAGGTAAGTTTAAAATAGAAGATGCTTATACTTTAAAAGATATTGAAAATAATAATTATCAAGTTTTAAAAATTCAAGATTTAATAGAATTAAGTGAAGTAGAACTAGATAATACATTATATAAAAAAGTTATAAATGGGAATATTATTGAAGATAATCTAAATGGTTATATATTATACAAATTTAATAATAAAGATATTGCTTTATATTTTTTTGAAAAGGGAATAGGAAAGTTAAAAATAGTGTTTTAATAAAATAAAAATTATCTCTAAAAATAGAGATTTTTTTAATTTTTAGCAACTTTTTGTGAAAATTTACGCGAAAAAAAAGGAAATCGGAGAAAAAAAGCTAATAATATAAGTAGAGGAGGAAAACTTATGACAATAAATTTAAAAGAAAAACCCTTACTATTATATGATGCTATCTTTAAAACAATTGTCGCTAATGAACAAGATACAAGATTACTAGATTATATCTTATCTGATATCTTAGAAGAAAAAGTCCATGTAGTAGAATTTATTCCCACAGAACTAAAGATAAGAAGAAAATCGGAAAGAGCAAAAGTAACTGATTTGATAGTTAAAACAAGTAATGGTAAACATATTCTAGTTGAGTTAAATAGTAATTTTAGTAGTAGCACTAAACTAAGAAACTTATCTTACTATACATCTTATTATTCCCAAATAATTGAAAAAGGATATGATTATAATGAAGAGTTAGATACAATATTAATAAACTTAAATAAAGATAGTAAAGATAGCCTTACTAAAAGGAATTATTTAATAACATGTGTAGAAGATAGAAGTATCTATACAAATACATTTAGAATAATCAACATAAATCTTGTTAAGTATAAAGAACTATGTTATGATGAATGTATAAAAGGAAACAAAGAGCATATACATCTAGTAATGTTAAATGCGAATATGGAAGAGATGGAAGAGTTAGGCAAAATGGATAAAGTAGTAAAGGAGTATGAAGAGAGAATGCTAACATTAACAAAAGATGGAGTAGTATTAAATCATTTAAGTTATGAAGAAGACCAAGAAAAGATAAGAAGATCAGAAATACATGAAGCAAGAGATGAAGGCATAGCAGAAAGAAATAATGAAATTGCTATTAAT
>CANPZJ010000036.1 GCA_947588795.1 uncultured Bacilli bacterium | reverse complement strand
ATATATTTGTTACCAGATTTAGAAATAGGACCATGAACATTAATGGATTTACCAGATTGTTTAATAGAAGGATCTAAACCACAGTAAGCAGTTAATTCTTTAATATTATGAAATCTATTAATATCACCTAACTCAGCAATAATAATAGAAGCAGTAAATTCACCAATACCAAATATAGAGTTAATAGAATTAAAGTATTTAGTTTTCTTAGCTAAAAAAGTAATTTTATATTTAACAATATCAATTGCTTTTTGATACTCAATAATTAATCTAGCAATTTGAGATAGATTAGAAGCAATCTCATCATTCATGCCAACAGAAGGATAAGATTTAGAAGCAAATTCTTTAATCATATTTGCCTTTTTCTTCCAATATCTAAATTCATGTTTTTTTAAGAAATTTTGAAGTTTATCAATTCTAGTATTAGAGATAATATCAGCATGAGGATATTTCTCAATAAATTCTAAAGCAATATTGGAATAAATTGTATTTCCTTTAAAAATTTCTTCATATTCAGGGAAGCATAAATAAACAAGATTACGATATCTATTTTTAATATTTACACATAATTCATCTAAAGCAAAATACTGTCTAGATAAAGCATTTAAATCCCAATATAATTGTTCAGGTTTGTTATATTCTTTAAAAGTATTAGTAAAGAACAAATTAGCTAAATTAAAACAATCTTCTTTATCTGTTTTAGTCTTTCTAATATTTCTTTTTTGCATTTTTCCATAGATGGGATTAATAACAAACACTTTGAAATTATTTTCTAAGAAAAATCTTTCAATAGGTCTGTGATAAATACCAGTGGATTCCATTATTACAGAAATATCATCTAATTTTAAATTTTTAATTCTATTAAGTAAATTAGTAAAATCATTAATAGAATGATTAATTTCGTATGGATCAATTAGAACTTCACCACAAGAACTAATTAAAGTGACCATACTTTTGCCTTTAGCTACATCAATAGCTAAACAATTGTGCATAAAACACCATCCTTTCTTTTTGCGATTGAACTCTTTGTACCTCTTATTCCTCATCACGCTTGTTATATAGAAATAAATCCTCACATTCTAAAACTAGGAAAATAAAAAGAAAAGAGCTAGGCCGTCATAGTTATGGATACTTAAGACCCTTGTTATAATATGCCTAAACTCAATCGTGTAATTTTACTCATTTTTATAAAAATGAGTAAAATTATTATACTAATAAATCAATGATTTGCAACTTCATCGATTTACTAATCAGTATTATACGTGCTATAATTTATAGTGTAATAACTTTGGGTAGGAGGGAATATTTAAATGAGTGAAGAAGATAAAAAAATAATTGGTGATAAAAAACATTTATATGATGAAACAGTTAAATATGATGAAAGAAACCTTCCTCAAGAATTAAAAAATTATATAAAAGAATTAAAAGGGTATGATAAAAAGAAAGATTGGCTTAGTTATGATTTAAAATTTGATGAATTCGAAATGGTAATTAGATGTTATCTGAGAGCAGGAAAAGTAACAGAATATGATTATAAAAAATTAATTGCAAAGTATGGGTGGTTATATGATTAAAATCGAAAATTTTGATAATGCTACAGTAAGTGGTATAACTTATGGTGGACATAGTGGTAGTAAAAAAGGAATTATATTAAATGGTGAAAGATGGTTTTTAAAATATCCTAAATCTACTAAAAGTATGAATGTTGTTGGTTTGTCTTATACTACTTCACCAATATCAGAATATCTAGGTTCACATATTTATAGTTTGTTAGGTTTTGATGTTCATGAAACGTTACTAGGAGTTGCTAATGGCAAAATTGTCGTGGCTTGTAAAGATTTTTTAAAAAATAATGAGACAATTTTAGATTATAATTCCCTAAAAAATGATTATGATGAAAATATTGAAAAAGAAATAGAAGAATTATCATCATCTAGTAAAGAAAATACTGGAACTGATATAGAAGAAATAATTATTATAATGAATAATAATAGTTTTTTTGAAAAAATACCTGAATTAAAGATGAGATTTTGGGATATGTTTGTAGTGGATGCCTTAATTAGTAATAATGACCGAAATGATAATAATTGGGGACTAATTTTAGACCATAATACAATGAATTTAAGAATACCTCCGGTGTATGATAATGGAGCAGCTTTCTATAGTAAATCAGGAGATGAAAAAATTAATTCAATTTTAAGTGATTCTTTTAAAATGAAACAAGTAATATATGATAGTTCAGTATCTTCATTTTTAAAAGATGGTAAAAGAATTAATCCTTTAAAATTCATGGAAAAAATGGATAACGAAGATTTGAATAATGCTATACTTAGAATAACTCCTAAAATTGATTTAAATAAAATTAAAGAATTATTTGCTAGTATTCCATCTAGTTATGATGATTTGCCGGTTTTAACAGATTCACAACGAAAGTTATATTATGAAAGTATAGTATATAAATATGAGAAAGTTTTGAAACCAATATATAATAAATTGAATGAAAGTAAATAGTTGAAATGTAAATTTTCGTACAAAATGTACGAAAATTTATTGCTTTTGTGTACATTTTGTACGAAAATGTGATAAAATAAATATAGGTGGACAAAAATGTATAGAAAAATAGAAGAAGATTTAAAAAAATGGCAAAAAGATTATAAAATGCCACTTATGTTAATTGGGGCAAGACAAACAGGTAAAACCTATATATTAGAGGAATTTTGCCAAAATAATTTTCCTAATTATATTTATATTAATTTAGATAAAGAAGAAAATATAAGAGAAGTTTTTGCTGAAACAATTGACCCTGATAAAATAATTGAAAAAATAGAAATTTTAAAAAATATTAATATTAATATTGAAGATACTATAATATTTTTAGATGAAATACAAGTCAGTGAAAGAGCAATAACATCTTTAAAATATTTTTGCGAAAGTGATAAACCTTATAAAATAGTATGTGCTGGTTCTCTTTTAGGTGTTAAAATTAATCGGTTTAAATCATCTTTTCCAGTAGGTAAAGTAACAATTAAATATTTGTATCCAATGGATTTTGAAGAATATTTAATTGCTTTAGGGGAAGATAAGTTAATTAATGAAATAAAAAAACATTATGAAACTAATGAAGCATTAATAAAACCTATTCATGAAAAAGCAATAATGTTATATAAAAATTATTTAGTACTAGGAGGAATGCCTGCTGTTATTAATAACTTTATAGATAATGATTGCAATTTAGCACATGTAAATTTCGAAATTCAAGAGCAAATTATTACTTCTTATTTAGCGGATATGAATAAATATACAGAAAATACTGAAGGCATTAAAAATAATCAAATATATAATTCTATACCTAAAGAACTTGCTAGAGTTAATAATACTTTTAAATATAGTATTGTAGATAAAGATGCTAGAAAAGTTAGGTATGAAAGTAGTCTAGATTGGTTACTAGCTAGTAATATGATATTAAAATGTGATTTAACAGAAAAAAATGAATCACCTCTTAAAGCCTTTGTTAATTCAGTTAAATTTAAATTATATTTAAGTGATGTAGGATTACTTAGGTCTCTATCTAATTTAGATTATAATGAAATAATTTTAGAAAAAAATGAAATGTATAAAGGAGTTCTTACCGAAAATTATATTGCTTGTGAATTATATCCAAAAGCAAAAGAATTGTATTATTATAATTTTGATAGATATGAAATAGATTTTTTAATAAAAATTGATGGTGATATTATTCCCATAGAAGTTAAAAGTGGTAGAAGATCAAGTAGTAAAAGTTTAAACGAATATATAAAAAAATATAAACCAAAATATAGTATTAGAATATCTGCTAAAAATTTTGGCTTTGAAAATAATATAAAATCAGTACCACTATATGCAGTGTTTTGTATTAAATAGTATGTATAAATAAAAAAATATGGTAAAATAAGTCATAGGTGAACAAAAATGTTAGTATATGGCAAAAATGTTTTAAAAGAACTAGATAAGGAAAAAATAAGAAAAATTTTTGTTAGTAGTAAAGAAGTAATTCCATATTTAAAAAGTGAAAATTTAAAATATAATGTTGTACCAAAATCTAGACTTGATAAAATGGTAAATGGTAATCATCAAGGTATAGTTATCGATATATTTGATTATAAATATTATACATTAGATGATTTAGATAGTGATTTTGTGGTTATATTAGATCATTTAGAAGATCCTCATAATTTTGGGGCCATTATTCGTACTTGTGAATGCGCTGGGATTAAAAATATCATTATACCTAAGGATAGAAGTGTACTCGTAAATGATACCGTAGTCCATGTTAGTGCTGGAGCCATTGAACATGTTCATATTATAATGGTTAGTAATTTAGTTAATGCTATTAATACTTTAAAGAAAAAAGGGTATTTTATTTATGCTGCTGATATGCTTGGGGAAAATTATCAAGAAGTTTCTTATAACGATAAGAAAGTTTTAGTTATAGGAAATGAAGGTAGTGGTATTAGTAATGTTGTAATGGATAATAGTGATGTAATCATAAGTATTCCCATGAAAGGAACATTAAATAGTTTAAATGCCAGTGTTTCAGCCGGCATACTTATTTATGGAATGATGCGCAAATGAATGAATTATTAGATTTAGAAAAAACCAATGATAGCGAACTTCTTATGTTATATCGTGAAGATGATGAAGATGCAAAAAATATGCTCTTTTATAAATATAAGTTTATTATTGATATTCTATTAAAAAAATATCAACATTGGTTAAGTGCTTTAAAAATAGATTATCAAGAATTATATAGTGAATGTACAGTTGGTTTTAGTGATGCATTATATAGTTTTCAAGAAGATAAAGATTCATCACTACCTACTTTTATAACTCTTTGTATTGAGAGAAGATTAAATGGGGTTATTAGAAAATATAGTAGAGACAAATATAAAATAATGCAAGACTCTTATTCACTTGATTTTATTTATGATGATAATAATGGCTCTTTAATTGAAACATTAAGTGATGAAAATAATACTGATCCCTTAAAAAATATCGCTGAACAAGAAGAATATGATGAATTAATTAAAGAAATAAAAAAAGTATTAACAAATAAAGAATATGAAGTATTTGTTTTAAAAAGTAGAGGATTTGATTATCAAGAAATAGCGCATATTTTAAATAAAAATCCTAAACAAATTGATAATACTATTCAAAGAATAAAAATTAAAATTAAAAATATATTAACAAGAAGAAAATAGTGCGAATAAATCGCATTTTTTTAATTAAAAATGGCAATAGTTATTTACAAATAAAACTTCGTTTGATATAATTTACTTATAATAAGAGGGAGTGGTTACGATGAAGATGTTAACTGCAGATATGACCAAGTTATTAGATAAATTATATAACTTGCGTGGTGAAGATAGCGTAGTACTTTCTAAAATGGAAAAAGAAAGAGAACTAGCTGAAGATACTAAAGAAAGAACTACTAGTGAAAAAGCAACATTACAAGAAAAAATTGAAAATTTAACAGAAGAAGAAAGAGTTTTAGGAGAACAAGGAGAAAATTTAGTTACAGCTTTAAGCAATATTAAAACTGATGATTTTAAAACTGTTTTAGATAAATTAAAAATAGATTTTAATCCTGATAAACTAAGTGAACAAATTAGTAAGTCTCTTCCAGAGACTATTAATAAAGTTCAAGAAGAAACTAAAACTGCTCAAGATGAACTTGTTAAAGTTGAAACAGAAATGAATACTGCAATTGCAACAATTGAAGAACTTGCAATTAGAAAAGATGAAGCTCTAGAAAATCAAACAAGATTAAATGAATATTTTGAACTTGCTTTAAATGGTAATATTAATATAACAAGAGATTCTATTACATCATTACTAGAAAAATTTGATTTTAGTGAAGATGAATGTCGAGAAGCTGCAAAAATATTAATGTTCCCAGAAGATGCTTTATATGAATATGAAGAAAGATTAAAAAATGCTGAACAACCAGGTAAGAGTATTTCTGAAGTATTTGCTGAAGCAAAAGAAAATGTCGAAGAAGACATAGAAGAATCTGAAGATATGCCATTATCTCCAAAAGATGAATTAATATCTCTTCTTACTGAACTTGGCTTTGATTATTTAGATTTTACTAATAATGATTTAGAAAAGATTCTTGCTAATTATAATGAAACTGATTTAAGAAGAAATGTAGAATTTGCTAAAAGCCATGATCTTAAGTTAGACTTATTTATCGATAGTGTTGAACTTTTATATGATAAAGAATTTGAACAAAAAATAAATCAATTATTAGAAGTTGGTAAAGAACCATTTGATATTTATTTAAATCCTGGTGTTTTAGTTAAATATGATAATGAAAAATTAGAAAATATGATTAATACTTTAAGAGATAGTGGTCTTGATCCAAGAAAAGTACCATTAATTGCTTATTAGGAGGTCTAAAATGGAAACATTAAAAGAAAAACTTGATTTATTAAATTTGTCAGAAGATGAGAGAGCGAAAGTTGAGGAAAAATTTATTGCTTCTGTATCACTAGTAAGTGTTGAAGAAATGAAAGCAGTATTAGATGTACTTGCTAAAAAAGGTGAAAGAATTACTAAAGCAAGAGAAGTTAAGGTTTTAACTAATCCTGCCAGTAAAATTGAAAAAAATTATGATTTTGTTGAAGAAGTTCATGAACCTGGCATTTATTCAGAAGATTTGAATCGTTTAAGTGGTAATGGATTAGATAAATATAAAAGGATAATTTATTGTATTCAATATGGCATTCCATATAAAAATGAAGATGGAACGTATAAAGATTTTCTTTTCAATGAAAGCTTGTTTCAAAAAGAAGTAAGTGGACTTGCACCTACAATGGACACTCCATCTGAAACATCACATGAGACGGCCCTTGAAGATATTTCAATGGAAGAAAGTGAACCAATTGATTTAGTAGTGCCTAAAGTAGAAATGCCAAAAGATGAAGTAGAAGTTCAAGATAAAGACCATGAAGATGTTCGTGATTATATGCAAGCAGAAGCTGATTTAAATGATATTGAATCACAAACAACATCTTTTGAGGATATTAAAAAAGATTTAGAAGCACAACTTGCCGAACTTGATGCGTTAAGAAGTCAAAGTGAATATGAAAATAATGATAATGTATATCGTTTTAATGATATTGAACAAGAAACTTATGATGTAGGAAGAGGTAGAGCTGCATGAAATTTTTAGAAAAGTATGATTTTTCCAAAGAAGATATTGCTGAATTCTTAAATAATTCTCCTAAAAAACTAATTGATGGCATTAAAGAAAACAAAAAATTAGTTGGTGAAAACATTAAATATTTAAAAGATTTAGGAATTACTAATTATCAAGAAGTGTTTTTAGAATATTATGATATGTTCTTACTTGATCATAGTAATTTTGTTGAAATCTTTGCTAAATATGAACCAGAAGATTTAATTGAAAAAATTAAGAAAAATATTAAAGTAGTTGAATATTTATAAGATGCTAAAAAGCATCTTTTTCTATTAACCTTTAAGGGTGTGGCTTGCCTTGGGCAAGCCATCAAAAAACCACTCGTTAGACGAGTGGGATTAAAAGACT
>CANPZJ010000035.1 GCA_947588795.1 uncultured Bacilli bacterium | reverse complement strand
ATGCCTGTAGATGTAAGTGAAAATAACAATATGTCTTTTAAATAAGTTCATCAGTAAAATTGTTCATAAGAGATAAATTTTTTTAGAATACATTAAAAGTTGACCTCTTAAAATATCTGGACAATTTTTTCTAAAATAGTTAATACTTCTAGCTCTAAAACTTTTTATAGCTACTTCTCCTTGATAGTCATTTAAAATATTTATTAAATTTTTCTCTAATTTTCCTACTAATCTATCATATTTTATTTCTATTATAATTGGGACTTTTCCATCAACTAACTTTAAAACATCTTTTAATAGAGGTATTTTATCTTTAGAATTAAGAAAATGAAGCTTTTTTATATCATCATAATTTAATTTTCTAACTATTTTATTTGTATTAAATAATCTTTTTAAATTACTATCATGTATTACTATTATCTTATTATCTTTTGTAAGATGAACATCTAGTTCAATAGCATAGTTGTTTTCAATTGCCAATTTAAATGCTGAAATTGTATTTTCATAAATATCTTTATTATTAAATAGACCTCTATGAGCTATAGGTAATTTTATTAAAAAATTATTCTTCTTATCCATAAGCATTGCCTTTCTAAGAATTAATATAATAAACGAATGTAAGTAAGTCAATATTATTATTTTTTGGCTCTAACAAGTTTTTCATAATAAGGAGTTGTATATTCTTTATTTCCTAATTCAAAATGGCTTATACCTTTTTCTTCTAGATAATTAATCCCTTCTTTTTTTGCTCTTTCTTTATCAAATGTTACTATACCATCAGAACGAAGTCCTAATAAGAAATAATTCATATATGCAAGATAATTTGCTATTTTATTTTTACTTTCTTTTGCAATCAAATCACTATTTGTAAAAACAATTTTATCTAAATTGCTAATATCTTGTATATTATTAAAACCATTTCTATTTTCTTGCATAAAGCCAAAATTATCATTTATATATATCTTAGATAAATGATATATAGCTTTTTCTGGTAAATGCATATCATTTTTTATTGATTCTAATTTTTCTCTGTGTAATAATGGTACACCAAATATTGGCGTATGAATGGCAATTACTTTGCTAACTCTTTTATTAACACTTGCAAGTGTTCCAATCATTCCTCCATTACTAATACCCATAATTGTAACATTTTCTAATTTTAATAATTCTAGTGCCCTTATTAAAGCCTTAGCAAATAAATCATTAGTAATTAGCGATTTATCTTTAGAATTTATTGGATAATTGTATAAAAAAATATAAGGAGTATGTATTTCATCATCATAAACAAAATATTTTTGATATTGATAACAAGAATTAGCATTTTTATTATATTTATTTTCTAAATATTGAGTAAAACAACCCATTTGACCTTCAATAAATATAATTGGATCTAAATTGTTTTTGCCTTCTTCACCTACTCTTATTAGTTTAAAAAAATCATATTGATAAACAACTTTCATATTTTTAGAATTTAAATTTCTTAACATAGTTCTCCTCCTAAAATTGCTAGTTATAATAACTGGTATATATAAAAATGTCAAGTTATCAAAAAGCTATCAAAAAGGGGCTGAGTAGAAATGAATAACTTAACTCAGCCTCTTTTTTATTTTTTATATTTAATTTTTAGATAATTAATAGTAATGGTAATATCACATAATACTTTTATTGTTATGTTTATATATTTTTGTATATTAGTTTTACATATCTAAAATTTCAATGATTTTATCATTTTTTATAATTCTCATAATATTTATTTGAGGAAACTATAAAAATAATTCTCATTATGTTAAAATAACTTATGTGATTCGTCTTCTTTCGTCAATTAGATGCATCACATATTACGTTAGGAACTGAGTTTTCTAACGTTTTAAAATTTTAAAAAGAGCTGAATAGAAATTATTCATTTCCACTCAGCCCCTTATTTTTTTGATATTAAATCAATAATATAAGGGTCATCTTTTTGACCTGTTCCTAACAAATTAACTGTATTTTTTAAATAAAAGACTGGTCTTACAAATTCACTAGCCCAAATAGATTCAAAAAACGTAGTACCATAATATTTATCAATAGATGGATTATATCCTAATACTAAATATGCTGTAACTCGTGAATCTTGATTAGCAAGTTGATATAAACCTAAACGAGGTAACAACCATTCATTACTACTAGCTACTTCAGGATAAAAATTTTTTTTATTATTGAGAAAGAATAACCATGATTTCCCAGCATCTATACAGGCATAATCACAAGTAAAATAATAATCATGTACGTACATCAAGCCTATTTTTGCTGGTACACTTTTAGTCCATTGATAAGATTCTTCTACATTCTCAACACTGCTCAAATTACGCCAAATTCTATTTGTTGCTACTTTGCCTGTTTCTATTTGAAGTGCATTAGTAGCATCAGTTGAATAAAATGCATCACCGTACATCCAATTATGATCTTCTATTAAATTGTACCAATCACCATTTCTATTCATATAAACATATTCTTTACTATCCACAAAAATATTTGTATTACCGGTATTTCCGCTTATAGTACCAGCATTTAATCCATTTAATCTTTTAAAAATCATTGAATTTGGCCATTCACATTTTTCACCATCACAATCACCACTAGATGCATTATATGGAGAACTAATTGTACACAAATCACTCCATTGAAATAAAACGTTATTTTCTTCTTTTATTATGGTTTCTTTTATTAATTTTAAATTTCCTTCTTGGGTGGTTCCCATTATACGATACATATATTGTTCTTCGTTATTTATACATGCTGACTTATCAGTAGTACCAAAACAAATATAATTATTGTCTACAGAAGGTAAATTATTAGGATTATTTACACTATCATTTTCAAGCTTTTTATCATATCCTTGATATCGATACATATCCCCTAATAATTCTTTACTTAAAACACCTTTAGGATCATTTGCTCTTAATGTATTAATTACTTTTTTTTCATCAAAATACAATGTACAATATACTGTTTCATTTGATGTCAGTGTTACAGTATTTGCTCCTTCATTAAATGTTATTATTCCTTTTACTTCCTGACCATTATTATCTACACATTTTGCTTCTTTATATTTATAGCCTGTACCTGGCCAACTATCTCCTTCATATTCTTTATATCCAATACCATTTTCATTTGATATCATTACTGCTAAATCTTTTTCTCTTTTTATATCTTTTAATTTTACTTCTGGAAATTTTTTTATTGGCTTATTTATAAAAGTTTTAAACCTAAAAAAGATAGTAATCATACTTACTATTATTAATAATGTTATTATTACTCTCTTTTTATTTTCTTTCATCTATAATAACCTTCTTTATTATAAGATTATTATAGTATACCCCCCCCAAAAAAATCAATACTTTTTCAAATAAAATGCGCCATTATTTAAACATTGCTTTAGCAGTTCTTAACATTTGAGCAGTATAACCAAGTTCATTATCATACCATGCAACTATTTTATATAATCTTTTACCATCCACTTCAACAAAATTGGTAAGTAATCCATCTACTAAAGCGCCATATCTTTTGCCAATGATATCAGATGATACAACTGGATCTTTAGTAAATTTTAAAGATTCACTTTGATGAGCTAAAAATGCATTATTAATCTCATCTACTGATGGATTATTTTTTAATTCTAAAGTTACATCTATAAGTGAACCATCAGGAACAGGAACGCGATAAGCAAGACCATCTAGTTTACCTTGTAATTCTGGAATAACTAAACCAATAGCAGATGCTGCTCCAGTAGTTGCAGGAATAATATTTTGACTAGCAGCTCTCCCTCTTCTTGCATATATTCCTTTTTTATGTGAAATGTCTAATGTTTCTTGATCATTAGTAAAAGCATGAACTGTGCTCATAAATCCTTTTTCAATACCAAATTCATCATTGATAACTTTTAAGACTGGCGCAAGACAATTAGTAGTACAAGATGCACCAGATACTACTACTTCACTACCATCTAGGATATTATCATTAACACCATAAACAATTGTCTTCATATCGCCTTTACCGGGAGCTGATATTAAAACTTTTTTAGCACCAGCTTCAATATGTTTATGAGCATCTTTTAATTTAGTAAATGCACCAGTACATTCTAAAACTAAATCAATATTTAAATCATTCCAAGGCAAATTAACAGGATCTTTTTCGGCATATACCTTTATTTTTTTTGTACCAGCAATTACTAAAGAATCACTATCAAAAGATATTTCATCTTCGTGAAAAGAACGATGAACTGTATCATATTTTACTAAATGACATAACTGCTCGGCATTTGTTAAATCATTAATTGCTACAATATCAAAATCACTTCCAGTTATCATTTCTCTAAAAGCAATTCTGCCAATTCTACCAAAACCATTAATCGCTACTCTAATCATTAGAACCTCCTATAAATTCTCTTAAAATTGAGTCTTCATTAACATATTCTCCCGGTATGGGATAAAACATTTTCAAAAAATTTAATAATCTTCTTGCTTCTTCATAATAATCACTTTCCACACTAATTGATCTTAAAAGTGGTTCAGCATAAACTTTTTCTACTCCTATTTCATAAGGTAAGGCAGTATTAATTATGACATCTGCTTGATGAATAAATGGAAATATATTTTTTTCTTCCCCATTTCTCACACTCTGCCATGAATGAATTGTTTTATTAACATCATAATTTCTTGTCCTATTATCTCTAATTATTCTTCTTATTAATCTTAAATCTACTGTTGAAATATAATTATGTTTATCGATATTTAAAGGAATAAAGGGACTTAAATAGATTTTATATTTATTTTCTGATGGAATACTAGGTAGTAAATCATCATTAATAGCATGCAACCCTTCAATTAAAATTATACTATTATCTTTTAATTGTACATAATTATTGGTATATTCTTTTTTACCTGATACAAAATTAAAAGTTGGCATATTAACTTTTTCACCTGCTAATAGATTTTGTAAGGTATCATTAAATAATTTTAAATCTATTGCCGTTAAACATTCAAAATCATAATTACCACGTTCATCTTTGGGTGATTCTTCTCTTTCTAAGAAGAAATCATCAGTTGATATTTTAATTGGATCATACCCTTGCGCCATTAAAAATGATGATAATCTTTTACAAGTAGTTGTTTTACCAGAAGAAGATGGACCGGCTATTAAAATGAATTTAATATTACGATTATTTGTTATTTCTTTTACTACATTTGATATATTTATATTAAATACAAGTTCACATGATTTAATAAAATCTTTTATTTTATTTTCACTTACGGTCTTATTTATAGATGTGACATAGCTCATATTTAAAGTTTCAAGCCAATTCTTACCCACTAAAAAGGAATTAATTATATTATCGTAGTGAACATATTCTGGTAACTCACCATTAGTTCTACTACTAGGGATAACAAACACTAATCTATTTCTACCTAAATAGACAATATCATATTTAGTTATACTACCTGTTGAATATGGCATATCAGAATAAAAATAATTATAATGACCATTTAGTTCATAAAGTGTTACTACTTTATCAGATATGTTTTGAATATTTAAAGCCTTTTCCTCTTGATGATGTTGTTCATAATAGAGAATAGCTTCTTTTTTCTTAACGTTTAACTTTTTGAAAACAATATCTTCTGATACAATTCTTGCCATTACTCCTTTTATTTTAGCTAAATCTTCTTGGGTAATCATATGGTCACCGATTATTTCACCAAGAAAACCTTTTGGTACACTATGTTGATAAGTTATTTCTAAATTAGGAAAGACTTCTTTTAAAGCTACCTCAAAGATAAACTCCAAACCACTTTTATATATCTTATTTCCTGTTAAATCGTTTAAATCGATAAAACTAATCGTAGCATCTTCTCCTGCTTTTTCATTCAAACCAAAAAATTCGTTATTTTTCTTAACTCCTAATATATCTTTTTTCAAATTAAACCCCTTACTAATTTCATAGTAAGTTGTATTCTTTGAAAATTCTTTAATATCACCATTTGTTAATGTAATTTTTACTGTCTCCATAGTCAAATCCCTCTACTATAAAAAATTTTATCACAATTTAGATATTTTTTGAATAAAAACTTACTATTTTTTATATTATAATTATAGGTGAAATAATGAATATAATTCCAACTGTAGTAGAAAAAAGTAGTAATAGAGAATATGCTTATGATTTATACTCTAGACTTTTAAATGATCGCATTGTCTTTTTAAATGGGGAAATTAATGATAGTGTGGCAAGTATTGTCGTATCCGAACTTTTATATTTAGATAGTTTAAATCATCAAGATATTTATTTATATATTAATAGTCCAGGCGGTTCAATTACGAGTGGTATGGCTATCTATGATACGATGAATTATATTAAAAGTGATGTTAAAACTATTTGTATAGGTTTAGCTGCATCAATGGGAGCATTTCTACTTGCAAATGGGACAAAAGGTAAAAGATGTAGTTTACCTAATTCTGAGATTATGATTCATCAACCTTTAGGAGGCACCCAAGGACAAGCAACAGATATAAAGATTGCTGCGGAAAGGATTTTAAAAATAAAGGCAAAATTAAATAGAATACTAGCAGATGTTACTGGCAATAAATTAAAAAAGATTGAAAAAGATACCGAAAGAGATAATTTTATGGATCCAGATGATGCTTTAAAATATGGACTTATAGATGAAATAATAAAATAAATTAAATTTCTTGTGATATTTTTATAGTGCCAGGAAATGCATTTTTTGATTTTAATGCTTCTCTTTGTGTTTCATCTTTAACGATTATTGTAGCTGATACAGGAACCGCAAAAAAAGTATAATAATCATCCATAGTAATAGTATTAAATGTTAAATTTCTCATATCTATAACATTTAATTTTTCACACGATGCAAAAATGCCAGTGATATCTAATTTAGATGAATTCCAGCTACTTAAATCTATATATATTAAATTTGTACAACATTGAAACATCCAACCTGCATAAATCAAATTTTTTATATTCCAATTTTTTAAAGAATTTAATTCCGTTAAACTTTGATTATAAAAAAACATATACATGCTATATATTAAATTAGAAACATCCCAATTTTCCATTCCAGTAATATTTTTTAAATATTTATCACAGAAAAACATATAATTCATCGAAACTGTTTTACTTGTATCCAACCAATCATTAAAATTTATTGAATTAACATAAATATCTTTTGCAGGAATTTGCCCATTTAACATATCACGTTCTGTTCCCATAAAAGCTCTTTCTAAGCTTAATGCTCTAATCTTAGTACGACTGCCTATATATAAATTTTTATAACTTTCATCATTTGGTATTGTTTCTGTCCATGCTACTACTGAATCAGCGTCGGTTCCCATACTTGTATCCCCTATATTCCAATGTTCTATTGCATTATCCAAATTTATATAATTAACAAAATATATATTTTTTTATTTCTGGTAACATATATTCAGCTATTATTTCCTCACCTGAGCCAAAATTTTTTCCAGTATTTTTTAATGGAACTTTCATATAATTATATTTATCAAAATATAAAGTACAATAGATAGTTTTATTAGTAGTTAATGTTGCTTTTTTTGTATCAGCATTATAATTTAAAGCATCTTCAATTATATTTCCACTATTGTTTACACACTCTGATTTAACATAATAATATTCATCGTCTGGCCATAAATTATTATCATATTCTTCATACCCATTTTTATTTGAAACCATTATGGCTAAACCTTTTTCTTTATTTATTTCTCTTAATTTTACTTCTGGTAACTCTTTTAAAGGTTTATTTATAAATGTTTTAAATGTAAAAAAGATGGTAATCATACTTACTATTATTAACAGCATTATTATTATTTCTTTTTTCTTTTTATGCATCTATAATAACCTCTATTATCTATAAGAATATTATAGTATACCCCCCCCGATCGTCAAGAATTTTTTAAATTACTTATAGATTTGTAAAATAATTTAACTTAATAATTGCAAAATAAAATATTCAAAAAAATTGCAAATAAATTTAACGAGC
>CANPZJ010000034.1 GCA_947588795.1 uncultured Bacilli bacterium | reverse complement strand
TAAAGGTGAGATAATGGATAATAATATAAATTTAACTAAAGAAGATTATGAAAATTTAAAAAAATTATTCTATATTATGCAAAAGATTAAATGGGCTTATGATAATCTAGCAATATTGGAAATTAATAATAAAAAAGATACTAAAGAATTTACTAAATGGACTAATTATTTACAAACATTATTAGAATTAGAAGAACAGATTTATATTATAATTGGGAAAAATCCTAAAAAAATAGCAGATATGTTAGATTATATTATAGGTAGTGATCCTTATAATATAGCGGATGTATTAATTTACTTAAATAATGATAGTGAAGAAGATATTTTAAAAAGTCGAGTTTCTGCTCGTTTTGATTATTTATTAAATACAGTACCGTTTTCAGAAGAAGAAGAATATTTAGAAACTGAAGAAATGGAAAATATGGAAGAAAATCTTTTAATTGAGGATGCAATAGAAGAAATAGAAAATGATTTCTTTTATCAAGCCAACGTTGATTTAATGATGGAACAAGATACTGTTAATACTATTTTAAAATTATTAAAAATTTATCTTGATAATCCTTATTATGAAAATATTAAAGATACTTTAATTAAATTTAAATATAAATTAGCTTATGCTTTTAAATTTGTCGAAAAAGAATTTCTAAATAATAATTTTGTTATTGATGATGAGCTTTTTTGGCAAACAAAAATGTATACTGATGTTAAAGGTAAAGACGGTAATCAAGATTTAAAAGAATCAAAAAATAGTTATGCTGGAGATTTATTATATGAACAATATGGTTATTTATTAGAAATGTTTTATTTTGATATAGAAGATAAAAATGAATATGCTAAAATGATTATAACCGAAATTTTAGTTAGAACTGGCTTAATTTTAGCAAATGAAGAAGTAGCAGGTAGTTTTATTTTAATGATGGAATCAGAAATAAGTTATTTAGAAGAAAATAATATTCACAATGAAAAAGCAAAAGACTTTATTTTTAAATCTTTTTCCCATATCGATGAAGATAAATGTTTGCCTAGTATATTAAGTTTTAGAATTTAAAAAAGTCCTTTTTATAAGGATCTTTTTAGTTTGTAGCAGGTATATCTGGTAATGGTTCTATTTTAATAGAATCATCATATTTTTTTAAGACTTCACTAAATTCATTATAAACTGATTCATAATTATTTAAATATTTACTTTCCATTTTACTAAATGGTATTACTAAATAATCATATTTACCAATATCTTTATTATAATAACGATAAGTAAAGTTTAGATCAGCCCCAATATTGTCTACTTTTATTTCGGTTGTATTTTTTTCCGTATCAACAGTTTTAGTTATATCAAGGGTAGCAAACATACCGATAACCCCAACTTTACGAACTCTTGCTTCTTCAGCGCCCATTTGATTAGAAATGAAATTACCAAATGAATAGAAGACTACTGTATCATCAATCCATTCCCAAGGTTCAATACAATGAGAGTGAGTACCTAAAACGATATCAACACCATTATCGGCTAAAAATTTAGCTTGTTCTCTTTGGGTGGTTGTCGCATCTTGTAAGTATTCGGTTCCCCAGTGCATAGCCACAATTAAAATGTCAACCTTATCACGAACGGCAGCAATATCAGCTTTAACTTTTTCTTCGTCAAATAAATTTACGGTATAATCTTCTTTAACTGGTATACCATTAGTGCCATAAGTATAGGAAAGCATCGTATAAGTTATACCATTTGCTTCCATTATTTTATGTTCATCTCTTTTTTCTGGAGTTGAGGCCATCCCTGTTGCTAAAACGTTGTCTTTGCCTTCCCACCAAGCTGCACTTCTTTTCGCAGAATCATTTCCCATATCCATCGAGTGGTTAGTAGCAAGTGATACAAGGTTAAAACCAGCATCAATCATATTTTGACCAAAAGCAGATGGAGTATTAAATCTTGGAAAACTACCATAACTAATCGTATCATCAAAAACAGTCTCTTGATTATAATATTTAATATCATAATCTTTTAATTTTTCTTTCGTATAAGTTAGCATATTACTAAAATCATATGTACCATTGTTATAGGCTGCTTTATAGATAGGTGAGTGAATTAAACCGTCACCAGTCGCGATTAATTTAGCTTTATATGTTTTAATCGGATTTTCTGGTTCAATAATTTTATCAATAGTATCTTTAATTTTATTATCGCCTTTAAAAATAATTTTATAGCCACCAAAACCAATTAGAATAACTACTAAAATAAGGATTAAACTAATAGTTTTCTTGGCTTTCTTTTTCATTCTTGCCATTTTACTTTAAAACCTCATAGACATCTTTTGGATTTTTTAGGGCCCTTGTACCAAAATTAGGTAGTAAATGCATGTGATAGTGTTTTATTTTTTGCGAATTGCCATAGTTAACATGAACACTTAATTCTTTTGCGTCTAATTTTTCCATAATATGCGGAATAAACTTTTTAGCAACCTCATTTATATGCACTACTAAATCATCAGGTATATCCATTAGGGTATCATAATGCTTTTTCGGAATTATTAAAGTATGTCCATCAACATTAGGATAAGCATCCATAATTACCATAACTAAATCATCTTCATATAATTTAAAAGTTGGTACTTCACCATTAATTATTTTACAAAATAAACATTCCATAACATCACCAACTAAATTATAGCAAACAAAAAATTTAAAGTCTATTTAAGATAAACAAGAACTGTCAAATTTAAGAAAATATTAAGAATATAGTAATAAAAATGTTATTTTTTTAAGTTTTTTATAAAAAATTTCACGAAAAAAAAGGAAATCGAAGAAAAAAAGCTAATAATATATATAGAAGGAGTAATTTTATGTATATGTATGCATCGTAGTTAAAATTTAAAGAAAATAAGTGACAATATATTAGAATAGGAAGCGAAAAAATGATAAATGAAATATCAACAGAAACAAAACATAAAAAATTAATAGAAACACACAACAATAATATTACAATATCAGATAAGAATTTAAAAGATAAATTTATAAATTTTGAAAATTCTAGGCTAAAAGAAAGTGAAACTTTACTTTATGAAATTAATACTAAACCAAAATATTTTAAAAGATATGGTAGAGGTAGAATTATAAGAGTAAGATTTAGTGTAAATATTGGAAGTGAATTTTCAGGAGACCATTTTGCAGTTGTTGTTTCTAAAAATGATACGGCATATAATCCAATATTACATGTTATACCAATAACTTCCAAAAAACATAGAACATGTATTGATATAGGAAATATTTTATTTAATGTTGAGGAAATACGAAAATTACAAAATCTTTATGAAAATACACAAGATAATAGTAAAAAGAAGAAAATAAAAGATTGTTTAAAATATTATAGTAATCGTGATAATGTTACATCTTATGCAATAATTGAACACATGAAAACAGTTAGTAAATTGTCAATTATAAGGCCAATAAACGAATATGATTATATTAATAAATTGAAATTATCTGATGAAAAACTGGAGGAAATAACAAATGAAATAATAAAAGAATATATCCCTTAATGTTAAAAAATTAACAAAATGTTGGATAAAATTACTTGACTAGAATAAAATATTATTGTAGTATGTAGATACAGGAGCAGAAATGCTTAGACAGTATCGTACCTAAATGGTATTATACTATGACAGGTGCCGATAGGCATAGACAAAGCTAGTCAATATGATTAGCTTTTTTAATTTTCATATGGTAAAACAATACAAGTATATTATTTATGATAAAAATTTGACAAGCACATAATAATAAATTAAAATGTTAGACATTGGTTCCTTAAACGGAACAATTATTTAGCACTAGTCGTTTGATTAGTGCTTTTTTGTATTTAAGTATTTTATAATGAAATAAACGAATATTAATTTGCACATATTATAAAATATTTGTTTTCATAATTTAACTTTGTTTAAAGTCAATTACAATGTTAACAATAGCACTAAATTTGACATTTTTTTACAAACGCGTTATACTTTATCTAGCAACAAGGGGTTAACTTTTAATAAAATAGGGGGGAATTTTTAATGAAAGATAATAATATAAATAACATATATAATAAAGTAAAAAAATATAGAATTGCACAAAAAATTGTTTCTAGTGGTTTAGCAATAGTACTAGGTGGTATATTAACTATTGGATTAATATTTGCTTCAGTTCATTTACCAAAGATATTATTTGAAGCAAATATTATTAGTCAAAATGTTGAAATAGTATTATATTATGTTTTTCCAATACTAGCATTTGTAAGTGGTATGTTTTCAATGGCTTTTGGATTTGATGCACTTTCAAATCACTTTGAAAAGAAAAAAGATGAATGTATTAAAAAATTGATGGAATTAAGTAAGCAAAAAGAAAAAGAATTTGATAATACAAGATCAAAAAATAATGCTAAAACAGAAAAAGAAATTAAAGAATATACTAATGGCAAAAATAATAAAATTATGGCTAAAGTAAATTTATATACATCAGTAACTAAATTCAATAATTTAATAAAACAAGAATTAGAAGAAGAATGGGAAATCTATTTATTTGATAAGATTTCGCAAGGAGTTTCTGATGAATTTATTAAAGAAATTATTTTGGGACTAACACTTTTGAATAGTGATAATTCTATTGAAGAAATTTATGCGAAATTGCCTAAAAATATAGCAGTAATAGAAGATTTAATTCATTTTAGTCCTAGAGGTAAAGAATTAAAAAATAATTTGCCTAAATTAGATAGTAATTTTGCTACTCGGCTTGACAATATGAATCATGTTTATACGGCTGTAAATATTACATTGCATAGATAATGATATAAAAGGAATAGATATAATTATAAAGATATTTAATTCAAAATGAAATACAAGTAAAAATGAAAAAGTTGATGGTGCTTGTTTTAATAAGGTATAAGCCATTAACCAATAAAATAAAGTCAAAAAAATTATGAAAATAGCATCAAAAATGTTATTTTTTTAAGTTTTTTATAAAAAATTTCACGAAAAAAAAGGAAATCAAAGAAAAAAAGCAAATAATATAAGTAGAGGGAGGAAATTTTATATGTATATATTTTAAAATAAATCAAAATTAATTGAGATTTAATTATCATTTTGTTGTATCAAACAAAATTATAAAAGTTGGAAAAATTAAAATAAATGGCCATTTTGGAGTTTACTCCTAAATCGTAAAATTTCATAAAAAAATAAAAGCAAAAAGATTGGCATGTTGATTTCAACAAGCCAATAAAAAATGTTAAAAGAAAGGATAGAAGATTTTATGAAAAATAATTTAATTGATTATAATGAAAAAATATTTGAAGATATTAAACATATTGATGAATATGGTGATGAATATTGGGGAGCTCGTGAATTAATGCCAATACTAGAATATAGTAAATGGGAAAATTTTCATAAAGTTATTAAGCGAGCAATGATTGCATGTGAAACTAGTAATAATAATGTTAATGATCACTTTCCTGAGTTCAGGAAACCGATAGTAGGTGGCAAAGGTAACATTCAAAATGTTATAGACTATCACTTATCTAGATATGCTTGTTATTTAATAGTTCAGAATTCAAACCCTAGAAAAAAATCAGTTGCTTTAGGCCAAACTTATTTTGCAGTTCAAACAAGAAAAATGGAAATAACTGAAATGGAATATGATAAATTATCAGAAGATGAAAAAAGATTTTATCAAAGAGATTTAACTAGAAAGGGTAATTTTTCTTTAAATCAAACTGCTAAGAAAGCTGGAGTAAAGAACTTTGATAAGTTTCATAATGCTGGTTATAAAGGATTATATAATGGTGAAACTGCCAATGATATTGCTAATAGAAAAGGTTTAAGATATAGAGAAGATATTTTAGATAATATGAATGAAGATGAATTAGTTGCAAATCTATTTAGAATAAATCAAACAAAGCAAAGACTAATTAAAGATAATGTACAAGGTGAAGAAAATGCTAACTCTGTTCATTATGAAGTAGGTAAAAAGGTAAGAAAAGCTATTAAAGATATTGGTGGAACTATGCCTGAAGATATGCCTACACCCAAAGAAAGTCTTAAAAAATTAGAAAAGGAAAAGAAAATTTTATTGAAATAATTTAATCGAATACCTAAGAGTTAAAATATTAGTTACCATTTTCCCCACATGGGGAAAATGGTAGTGGTTTCAATAAAGTAAAAGCTAATTGTAAAACGAGTTGCAAAATAATACATTTGATTACCATTTTGTCGATGTCGACAAAATGGTTGAAAATTGTAAATTATTTTATTTTAGCTTTTTGTAAAATAGACTTTTTATCATCATCTATTCTGAAACTTTCTCTAGCTTTTTGTAAAGCTTTGTTGTAAATCCATTTATCAAACTCATTTTTATGTCCTTGCATAAACTTTAAAGTCTTAGCAAAATATTTAACTAAAGCAATAGATAAAGTCCAACTTATTGCCATCTTAACATAATAGTAATCACTTTTGATATTTAGGCATTTATCTAATACCATATCAATATAATTATCATTAATATAATAGTTAAGTAAAATAACAAAAGCAAATCTTAATGGATATTCATAAGTAGATTTAAATAAAGGATTAATAAAATTTAAAAATTCATCTTCATTACCTTTGATAAATTTAAGTTCACCCACTAAAATATCACAAACAGCCCAATTATCAATTAAAGGTAAAAAGTTAGTTATTAAATTTAATTTTTCTTCATAACTTACTTTAGCATTACCAATAATAATTGCTTTTAACATTACATCTTCAAAATATTTATTATCTATATTATTTAAAAGATAAGAGTAATTATGTTCTTTTAATAATTTTTTAGCAATATTTCTTAAAATAGGTATTTTTACTCCTAGTATTTCATAATTAGTTTGACATATTTTTTCTTGGAATAATTTATACTTTTGATCTATATAAGGATTAAGTAAGTTTAAAGTATTCATAAGATCACCTAAAGATATTATAAATTAAATTGAATAGAAAAAGATAGACTTTTGTGTTCTTTTTTAGGTTAATTGCATACATTAAATTAGGGAGTGATAAATTTGTCTAATTTTAGAGAAATTGTAACTAAAGCGGTTATTGGTAAAGCAAAGAAAACTAGTGGTGATACTTTTACTTTAGAAACAGAAGAAAGACCTGATACAGTTTTAGGATGCTGGGTTATCAACAATAATTTTAATGGCACCAATAATAATGGTAGTGTACTAATTAATGGTACATTTGATGTTAATGTTTGGTATTCCTATGATAATGATACCAAAACAGCCGTTAGTACCAAAAGATATTCTTATACTGATAAAATGAATGTGCCACTTAAAAATGATACAGTCTTAGATAATAATTCCGAGATTATTGTAAGAAGTTTAAAGCAACCAACGGTAACGGATGTTAAAATTAAAAATGATCTAGTTGAACTTAATATTGAAAAAGAACTAGGGGTTGAAATTGTTGGTAATACTAAAGTTAAAATATCTGTTGAAGATTTAGATGATGATTATGAAGAATTAGTTGACGATAATGAAATAGATACTGAAGTAGATAAAATTAATGAAGACTATTTAGAAACTGAAGTAGTCGAAGAAGAAAAATAAGTGTCAACGAAAAATTGTTGACACTCTTTATGTGTTATGATATATTATTAGTAGTAAAAAAGGAGGCAAAGTATGGCAGTTAAATTAAGATTAAAAAGAATGGGAGCAAAACAAAAACCATTTTATAGAATAGTAGCAGCTGATTCACGCTTTCCAAGAGATGGCCGTTTTATTGAAACAGTAGGAACTTATGACCCAATTAAAGGGGCAGATAAAGTAACTATTGATGAAGAAAAAGCCTTAAAATGGTTAAATAATGGGGCTGAGCCAACTGATACAGTAAAAAATATTTTATCACATGCTGGTATTATGGCCAAATATGCTGATAGTAAAAAGAAAAAGAATAAATAGTAAAAGAAGGTATTAAATAATGAATGTTGTAGAGTTTGCAGAATATTTAGTAAAAGGTATTGTAAAAGAACCAGAACTTGTTAAAGTATCTGAATTTCAAGCGGATGATGATATAACAATTTTAGAAATATTAGTACCTGAAGATGATATGGGGAGAGTTATTGGCAAAAGCGGTAAAATGTCTACATCTATTAGAACTTTAATTCAAGCTTTTGCGGCCGTTAATAATTTGCCAAAAGTAAAAATTAATATTGATTCGTTTTAAGAAATAGATTCTATTTCTTTTTTTGCATGATAGTGTGAAAAGTTTTATGGAAAACAAGATACACTAGATGAAAGAAGATATTAAAATGAAAATTTTAATATAA
>CANPZJ010000033.1 GCA_947588795.1 uncultured Bacilli bacterium | reverse complement strand
AATTTATAAAGCTTTTTAAACAAGATATATCATCTTGATTTTTTCTATGTTTTCTTTTTCTTATCTAACATTCGTTTGTTTATTTTGCCTGCTATTTCCATTCTATAACTTTCCTATTATATAAAAAAAGACCAATTGTAAAATTTGGCCTTTTAAATATTATTCACCTTTAACTTGATTCATTACTTCTTCAGCAAAGTTATCGCATCTTTTTTCCATACCTTCGCCAACTTCATAACGAACCATTTTTACTACTTCACCATTATTATTGGCTACATATTTAGCTACTGATAAATCACCATCTTTAATAAATGGTTGTTCAACCAAACATATTTCTTTAAAGAATTTTTTGATACGACCTTCAACCATTTTTTCCGCAATATCTGCAGGTTTTCCTTCATTCATGGCAAGTTCTTTTTGAACTTTTCTTTCATTTTCAACCACATCTTCTGGAACTTCTTCAATGTTTAAATATAATGGTTTCATAGCAGCAGCTTGCATGGCAACATCTTTAGCTACCTCTGCATTTGCTCCTTTTAAAACAGTTAATGCTGCAATTTTGCCACCCATATGTAGGTAAGTACCAAATACTTCGCCCTCATTTAAAGTAACAATTTCAAATCTTCTTAAAGATAATTTTTCACCAATTTTAGCAACCATTGCGACAATATAATCTTTAACTTTACCATTTTCAGTTTCAACTTCGTTGGCTTCTTCTAATGTTTTAGCATCACTCTTTAATAAAGCATGACCAATAACATTAATCATATTAATAAATTCTTCATTTTTTGATACAAAGTCAGTTTCAGAATTTACTTCTAAAATAACTGCTTTATTACCATCTACAAAGATATTAGCTAGTCCTTCAGCTGCAATACGAGATTCTTTTTTGGCAGATTTAGCAATACCTTTTTCTCTTAAATAGTTCATTGCTTCATCCATATTACCATTACATTCAGATAATGCTTTTTTGCAATCCATCATGCCTGCGCCTGAAGTTTCACGTAGTTCTTTAACCATACTTGCAGTAATTTCCATAAAATTTCATCCTCCCTTTTTATTTTAAATTATTAATTAATTCATCTTTTTTCATGGTACTATAACCTTTAATACCAGCTTCTTTAGCCATAGCTTTTAACTCAACTAAAGTTTTTTTAGATAAATCTTCTTTTTCTTCTTTTGTTTCTTTTTTAGTAGTCTTTTTAGGTTTTTCTTCCTTTTTATCTTCTACTACTTCTTTTTCTTCTTTAACTTTTGCTTCTTTTTTAGGAGCTTTCTTTATCTCTTTTTCAATTTTTTCTTCTTTTTCTTCAACAGAATCATCTTTTTTAGCTTGATCAAATTTATCTGATTTAATTAATTCTTCCATATTAGTTTCTTCTTTAGAAGTACCTTTTTTATCTTCTTCACTAATGTAATCAACCATTTCTAGTCCATTTGCTTCACAAATAGCATTATTAAGTACACCAAGCATAACTTTAATACTTCTAACAGCATCATCATTACCTGGAATAACAAAGTCAACATCATCAGGATCCCCATTAGTATCAACAATACCAAATACTGGAATATTTAGTTTTCTTGCTTCTTTAACTGCGTTGTATTCTTTCTTAGGATCAACAACGATTAATGCTTGTGGTAATTTATCCATTTCTCTAATACCACATAGAATACGATTTAATTTGTCATATTCTTTCTTTAAACCGATAACTTCTTTTTTAGGTAAAACTTCAAATTTACCTTCACTCTCCATGTTTTCGATTTCTTCAAGTCTTTTAACACGACGACGAATAGTTCTAAAGTTTGTAAGAGTTCCACCTAGCCATCTTTCAGTTACATAGAAAGATTTACTACGAAGTGCTTCTTCTACACAAACTTCTTGAGCTTGTTTTTTAGTTCCAACAAATAAGAACTTTCCTCCATTTTCCGCAATTGTTTTAATTTCATTGTATGAAACCTCTAATAATTCTTGGGTCTTTTGCAAGTCAATAATATATATATCTTCTCTTGCTGTAAAGATATATTCTTTCATTTTTGGATTCCATCTTTTAGTTTGATGACCAAAATGAACTCCAGCTTCTAATAAATAACTCATAGAAACTACGGCCATAAAATAATCACTCTTCCTTTCGTTTTTCTTCTTAATTTTTAATACCCTTACCACTTAAATAACTTTAAGCACTCGGCGTGGGCTAAAAATTAATGTCTATTTGACTTTTAAAGCCATACCTATTGTAACAAATTATATGCTTGAATACAAGAAAAAAATGCTTGTATTTATTATTTACAAAACATTTTTCAATTATTAAAATATTGTCTTAATCTTTTATTTGTCTTTTTATGGTTACAAAAGCAACACTAATTAAACTTATTAATCCTATAACTGAGTAAAAATAAATATTATCACCAGTTTGTGGCACTATTTCTTCTTTTTCTTCTTTTTCTGCTTTAGCTAAAATATACGTACTAAAATGATTTGTTTGAAAATTAGCATAACCATCTTCATCTACTTCCACATCATATTTTTCTAAAGCACCATCCTCTTTAATATAATAAACTACTAAATCTTGATTTTTTAATTCATCAGTAATTGGTATTGATACAGTAAAATTACTATTTACCTTTGTTATATTACTATCTTTAGTATCAGAATGTAATTTTATATCATAAGCAGCAAAAGTATCAGTTTTTAATGCATTTACAATATTTTCATATTCTTGTGTTCCACTAATAATTTTAGCAACATCTAACGTTGCATCAAATGGTACTTCAATTGATGGATTTGTAACTTTAATATTAGTTTCAATATCTTTATTAATAAAATTACTTACAACCATTTTAGCAGTATCTCTTACAATTAGAAAATTATAAGCATTTCCTGCAATAGTTATTTTATAATAATATTCACCCATTTCATCATCAGTAATTACATTAGCTGAATATTTTGAATACTCATGATCACTAACTTCGCTTCTTTTTCCCCCAATTTCAATTGTCGTATCATTATTTCCTAAATAGCCATCGATTCTTTTTTTAGCTGCGGCCATATAAGCTTCTGGCGTATTTTCTGTATCACTAGGAATATAAATGATATGATTTCGGACAACTCCTACATCTATATCTTCAGCAATTTCACCATTTATGACACCTTTGTACCATAATACTAATTCACCTAAGCCATACTCATAAAATAAACCAGCATCACCGGCTCTAAATACTGTATTATAAGTAATATTAGAATATTCAAAAGCTTTCTTTAATTCGTTAACATAATTAATTGGTAAATCTATTGTTTCTTCATCAGTCATACCAGTAGTATTTACAATATAATTTAATAAATTTAAATCATCTAAATCGTAAACTACACTACCTTCAAAATTAAGTGGTTTTAATTTTATTAATTTAATCGCAGTATCTATTATAGTTTTGGCTACAGCATTACCTTTTTGCCAAATAACATTGACCTCTTTTGTTATGTTGTTATCTTCATTACCCAAATATAAAGTACACTTACTATAATCTTCATTACAAGTAGTTAGATAGCCAAAAGTGTTAAACTCCTTTCTTATATATGAACTAGAAAAATCTTCTACTTCTAATTCACCATTTGGTACAATTGCTGGCACATTAATGGTACCATTGGGAGCTATTTTATTAAATAACTCATTTAAGTCTTCTGCTTTACTTACATTAATAAACGCAAATAAACAAAAAATTACTGCAAAAATTTTTAAAGCTTTACTTTTCATAAATTTCCTCCTAATGATAAAATATCAATTCATATTTTATTTGTCAAGTAATTTAAAAAAAACTTAAGATTATTTATCTTAAATTTTTATTCTTCAATATTATGATAGTTACTAAAATCACAACCACAATAATCTTGCCGATATAAATTATATTTGTGGGATAGTTCAATTGATTTTTTATAGCCATCTTTTTTCTTAAAGTCACTATATAACCATTTTATATTATAAATACTAGAAAGTTCTTCCCCAATTTTATTTAAAACTTCAGCGTTTTTATAAGGACTAACAGTTAAAGTAGTGCCAAAATATTCATGATTATTTTCTTTGGCTACTTTAGCACATTTCTCGAGTCTTAACCGATAACATAAATGACATCTTTCGCCACCTTCTTTGTCTTGTTCATGACCTTTAATATATTCTCTATAAGTATCATTATCATAATCAATATCTAAAATTCTTACATTAGGTAAATTTAATTCTTTAATTAATCTTATTTGTTCACTTTTTCTTTTTTCATATTCACTAATTGGCTCAATATTCGGATTATAATAAAGAATAGTTATATCAAAATAATCTTTTAAATAAGTAATTACATAAGATGAACAAGGACCACAACAACTATGAAGTAAAATTCTAGGTCTATAATCTAAACTTTGAATTAATTCTTCTAATTTTTTATCGTAATTAATCTTCATTGTTTTCATCCTTTTTATCTTCTGGATTTTCTTCATCTGGATTTACTATTTTATCTTCTTCACAATTATTAAAATGATTATTTTCACTATTACTATCTAAATATAAACAACCTTTAGTATCGCCATTTTTATTTTCAATGGCATCATATATTTCTAAATAATCATTAAATTTCTCTATATTAATAGTATTAATATAGACTTGATTACCATCATTCATTCGAAATAAAAATCTTTTATCATCAATAACTTTATCATTAATCATTGATCTACTATACTCTATTTCACTTACTAAACTTAATACTTCTTTATCTATTTTATTTAATTTCTCTATAAATTCTTTGTAAATATCATCTGGAACATAATTAATAAGAGTTGGAACACCTAGATATTCTTTATTATAAGGTATTTCTCTTCCACTAGATAAAACTATTTTTTTCGTATTCCAATTATAAAATAATATTTTATCTTCCGTTATTTTTAAAGTTAGTGTACCAAAATAATTTTTCGATATTTTAACATCACTAATTAAATCTATTTTAAGTAGTTTCTTTTTAATTTTACTCTTGCTTACTGTAAGTATTTTAGCATTTTTTAAATCTAGGTAATTAGCAATATAATTATCTTTTAAATAGAAATTTCCTTCTACTTTAATATTTTTTATTGGAACATTACTAAAATAATAGATAGCTATACCTATTAAAACTATAATAAATACAAAAGTAAAAAATCTTTTCATATTAAGTTTTCTTTTTTTCTTTTTTTTATCCATTCTAATCCCACTCTACTACAACTTGTTCTAATTCTAGTTCCACATTAAATTTATTTTTTACTTCTTCTTGAATTTTTTTAATTAACTTTTTAATATCTTCACTAGTGGCATTACCTTTATTAATAATAAAATTAGCATGTTTTTCGGAAACTTCGGCATCACCTATACTATAACCTTTAAGTCCAGCATCTTCAATTAATTTACCCGCAAACATTCCTTCTGGATTTTTAAAAACACTACCAGCATTTTTATATTCTAGGGGTTGGCTATTTTGTCTTTTTAATCTATTTTCATTGATAATACTCTCTAATTCTTCTCTTTTGCCTTTATCTAAACAAAAACACGCTCTTAAAATAATATCGTTATTATCTTTAAATTCAGTATGCCGGTAAGATACTTTAAAATCACCTTTACCAATTGTATCTATTGCATTATCTCTTAAAATTACTATCTCCATTAAATGATCATAAATAGTATGGTCTTTTACGCCAGCATTACCATAAAGGGCACCACCTAAAGTACCAGGAATACCTGCTAAATACTCAAAACCTTTTAAATTATTATTAACACATTCTTTAATTAAAGTACCTAAAACAACCCCAGCTTCTGCTTTAACATTAGGGCCTTCTATTTTTATTTTATTAAAGTATTCTAAACTAATAATAACCCCATCAAAAGGCTTATCAGGTAATATAACATTAGATCCTTTACCTAAAACATAATATTTAATTTTATTTTTGCGTAAATAATCGACTAAAAAATATAATTGTTCTTCATCTTGTGGTTTAACTAAATACTTACAACTAGTCTTAATACCATAGGTATTATAATTTTCTAAAGATGCATTTTCTATTACTTCGCCAAATTTATTTAGCATTCTTTATAACCTCCTTTATTTTTTCATATATTTTCTCACTACTAGATGGCATAATATTTTCATATAAATTATTCTTTAAATTACGATATTCTTCATTATTACTTAAAAGTTCTTTTACTCTTTCATATAATACTTTACTATCTAAATCTTTTTCTTCAATCATAATAGCTAAATTTTTATCTTGCATAGCTTTCGCATTATAATATTGATGGTTATTAGCAACATTTGGACTAGGTATTAAAATAGATGGAACTTTAGCAACAAGTAACTCACTTATTGTCCCTGCTCCTGCTCTACCTATTACTAAATTACAACTCTTAAGTAGAGCACTTAAATTATCTAAATAAGGCATAACTTTGATATTACTATTAAATTTATTTTTATTAAATTCATCAAAATTGCCTTTACCAGTAATAAATAATACTTCATAATCTTCTTTACCACTTAAGTTTAGAAATTCTATTAGTTTATCATTCATCGCACTACTACCTAGAGATCCTGAAGTAATTAAAACTAATTTTTTGTTTTTAGAAAGACCTAAAGATTCTTTTTTTATTGGTTTTAAACTTAAAACATTATCACCAGATGGATGACCTGTATAAATACAATTTACATCCTTATCAAAATATTTTTCACTTTCTTTAAATGAAGTAAAGACTGCATCAACCCCTCTACTTAAATATTTATTAGTTTTACCTGGAATAATATTTTGTTCATGAATTACACTTTTAATGTTTAATTTTCTAGCAGCCATTATAACTGGCATAGTAACGTATCCTCCAACCCCAATTACAATATCTGGCTTAAATTCTTTCATTATCTTTAAACATTTATTATAAGCTTTATAAAGTAAATAAACATTTTTACAATCTTTTAAGATATTTTTACTAAAACCATATATTTCAATCGCTTCATAAGGAATATTATTTTGAGGTATAATATCTTTTTCCATTCTATTATGAGTACCAATATATAATACTTCTAAATTAGTCTCTTTTTCTTGTAATTTTTTAATTATAGAAAGTGCTGGATAAATATGACCACCTGTACCACCAGCCGAAATAATAACACGCATATGTATCACCTACTTAAATTATACAATAAAAGTATTTAAATTAGTAGGACTTTAAAATAATAAAGTGTCAACTAAGTATTTATTTTTAAAAATTTTTTTGCTATAATAGCAACTAACTTTTAAAGGGGGATTAATTTATGACTAATTTATCTTTAAAATTTTTAAATGGTATGCCTCTTAAAATTGAGGAAAATTATTATGCTCAAAAACGGGAAGAATTAGAAACATTTGTGGAAAGTGAGCCACATTTATGTTCATCTTTATTTGCTAAAGATGTGATGTTTTCCCATGAATTAAAGGCCAACAACCAAATTGAAGGTTACTCTGATGATGTCAATTTAATTGAAGATGTTATTGCCAAAAAATATCATGGCAAAGATGAAAAAAAAGTTAAAAGAATTATGAATCTTTATTATGGTTATAATTATATTTTAAATAATCAAAATATTAATGAAGATTCGCTAAAAGAATTATATGAAATACTTTCAAAAGATTTACTGGAAGAAAGAGATGCGGTAAGAATGGGCGATTATTATCGTACTGCTCCAGTTTACATTGTCAAAGGCGGTATTATATCTAAAAATGTTGATGAACTAGATAAAGGCATACCAGAAAATAGAATAAATGAATTTATGCAAGCTTATTTTGAATTTTTAAATAATAATGAATTTAATGATAATATGACTGATGAATACATTAAAAGTCAAATATTACATTTCTATTTTGTTTACATTCATCCTTATTTTGATGTTAATGGGAGAACTTCTAGAACTGTCGCCATGTGGTATTTATTAAATAAAAAAGCTTACCCTTATATTATTTTTAATCGTGGTATTACTTTTAAAGGTAGAGATTATGATAATGCCATTGAAGATACTATTAAAAATAGAAACATATCTTATTTTATTTATTATATGCTTAAAACCGTGCAAACAGAATTAGAAAAAGAATACATTATGGAATGTATTGCTAAATCTACAAGTAGTAAACTTATTGCTGAAGATTATCAAACTCTTCTATATTTACTTTCGATGAATGGTTTAGTTACTGTAAAAGATTATGCTTCTATGTATAATAGATTTCATGATACTAAAAGATGCAAAGAAATATATGAAACTATGATTGATCCATTAATTAGCAAAGATATTTTAAAAGTCGTTAAAACTACTAATAAATTTATGTTTGATAATATTTTAAACGAAGTATT
>CANPZJ010000032.1 GCA_947588795.1 uncultured Bacilli bacterium | reverse complement strand
CATCAATTTAATCAACCACCTTTTCTATATTATATCAAATTGGTTGATTGCGAAAAATTTTCACTCCTTAGAGCTGACTAAACAACCTTTTGCTTTGAAAGGTTGTTTTTTTATGTTATAATCTACCTAGGTGGTAATTATGCGTGAATTTACAGAACAAGAATTAGTAAGAAGAGAAAAATGTGAAAATTTAAGAAGTTTAGGTATGGATCCTTTTGGCCATAGTATCAAGTTAACAAGTAATTCAAAAGAAATCAAAGAAAAATATGAAAGTTTTACTAAAGAAGAATTAGAAAGTAGTAAAAATGAAGTTACTATTGCTGGAAGAATCATGAGTAAAAGAAGAAGTGGTAAAGCTGGATTCATGGATTTACAAGATAAATTTGGTAATATCCAAATCTATATTAGTATTAGTGATGTAGGAGAAGAAGAATACGAACTATATAAAAACTGTGATTTAGGTGATATTATTGCTATTAATGGTTGGGTTTGTAAAACTAATACTGGAGCCCTAACTGTTCATGCCACTAAATATATTCATTTGGTTAAAGCACTAAAACCACTACCTGAAAAATTCCATGGTTTAACTGATATTGAAGAGCGTTATAGAAGACGTTATGTTGATTTAATTATGAATGATAAAGCTAAGGAAATAGCATTCATTCGTCCAAAAATAATTAGATGTATTCAAAATTTTATGGATAACAAAGGATTTGTCGAAGTAGAAACTCCTATTTTAACAACTCTTTTAACTGGGGCAGCAGCTCGTCCTTTTGCTACTCATCATAATACGCTAGATTTAGATATGTATTTAAGAATTGCTCTAGAACTTCCTTTAAAAAGATTATTAGTTGGGGGTATGGAAGCTGTTTATGAAATAGGTCGTACTTTTAGAAATGAAGGGATGGACCCTAAACATAATCCAGAATTTACGATGATGGAAGCATACCTTGCTTATTCTGATTTAGAAGGTATGATGGATTTAACAGAAGAGATGTATCAAACTATCGCAAGAGATGTATTTGGTAAAATGACTTATAATTGGTGTGGTAATGAAATTCATTTAGATGGTAAATGGAAAAGAATTAGTATGACTGATGCTATTAAAGATAGAACAGGCATTGAATTTAAAAAAGAAATGAGTGTCGAAGAAGCATTAGATTTAGCTCATGAACATAATATCCCAGTTGAAGAACATCAAAAATCAGTAGGTCATATTATTAATTTATTCTTTGAGAAATACGTCGAAGAAACATTAATTGAACCAACATTTTTGTATGGTCATCCAATTGAGATTAGTCCACTAACGAAAAAAGATCCAGAAGATCCAAGATTTACCCAAAGATTTGAATTATTTATTGGCGGTAAAGAATTTGCCAATGCTTATACCGAATTAAATGATCCAATTGATCAATTAGAAAGATTTGAAAGCCAACTTAAAGAAAGAGATTTAGGTAATGATGAGGCTAATGATATTGATATGGACTTTATTGAAGCCTTAGAATATGGAATGCCACCAGCAGGTGGTATAGGTTATGGAATAGATAGACTTGTCATGTTATTTACCGAAAGTGAATCTATTCGTGATGTCATTTTATTCCCAACAATGAAGCCAAAAGATTAAGAAAAAAAGCGAAAATGCTTTTTTTTTATTTTTTATAGTGATATAATTTTTTTAGGAGGAGGATAAAAATGACAATAACACAAATTATTGGTCTAATAGTTGTATTGGGTATAGCACTTTTCTGCGGATTTTTAATTGTTAAAAATGGTAAGAAAAATGACTTAGTAAAATGGCTATTATTATTTATATTTATAGCAATTGCCTTTACTTGGATATTTGCATGTGGAACATATCAAAATACTGAATATTATGATATTGGTATGAGACAAATTGGTCTAACTGATATACCGTATTTATTCTATAATGCTGTCCAATTTACTACTGATAAGATTTGCTTCTTATTAGCATTGGGAGCATTATATGGTGTTTTAAGTAAATGTGAAAGCTATAAAAAATTAGTAAGTAATTTAGCTAGTAAATTAAAAGGAAAGGAAATAATTACTGTATTAGTAACTTCATTGTTATTTACAGTACTTGCAAGTTTTTTAAATCAAACTTTCATTGCTTTAACTTTTGTACCATTTGTAATATCAGTATTACTTACAATGAAGTTAGATAAAATAACAGCATTTAGTACCACATTTGGTTCTATATTACTTGGTTTACTTGGCGCAACTTATGGTGGAGAAGCAGTTGTTCTATTTAATCAATTCTTAGGAACAGCAGTTAACACAGCTATATTATATCGTTTAATTGTTTTAGTTGTAGGCTTTATTCTATATAATTTCTTTACTATATTACATGTTAAAAAAGTTGTAAAAGAAAAGAAATCTAATGATTTAGAAGACGATCCATTTAAAGTAGAAAAAGTGGATAAAAAAGCAAAAGCTTGGCCAGTTGTAGTAATGTTAGTTATCTTATTTGTATTCTTAACATTAAGTTACATTTCATGGGAAGATAGCTTTGGTCTTACTATTTTTAATAGTTTCCATACTTGGCTAACTGAACTACATATTGGTGAAATTTATCCATTTAAGTTAATTTTAGGATCTTTTGCTGGAGCTTTCGGTACATATTTAGATTTAACTTTAAATTCAACAGGTTTATTTAATGCTGTTGCTGTAATATTAATCGTTGCAATTTTAATTAGTCTAATATGTCATGTAAAATTAAATGAATTTATTGAAGGTGTTGGTGAAGGATGCAAAAAAATGGCTTTACCAATTGCGTTATTTGTTGGATCATATTTCTTAATGGCAATAGCATACAGTAATCCTGTAGTTCCTGCCCTTAATAATATGATGTTTAAAAATGTTACAACATTTAACCCATTCTTAACAACATTGTCTGCTTTACTTTCAACTGTATTTAGTCAATATTTTGCTTTAGTAACAGTTACTGTTGGACCATATTTTGTTGGTACATTTGCTAGTAGTGTTGATATTATTCATACAATATTTACTACTATGAATGGTTTTACAACAATGATACTTCCAACTAGTGGTTTACTATTAATTGGTTTATCATATTTAAATATTGAATATAAATCATGGATTAAATATATTTGGATATTTGCTATAGCAATGTTAGTTATTTTACTAGTATTATATACAGTAATGACTTATATTTAATTATAATTTAAAGGAAGTTCTTAATTGGACTTCTTTTTTATATGCCATAATATTTATGTCAAATAAAATAAAAAGATATTTATAAACAAAAAAGATAATGTTATAATATAAATATACAACAATACGATATTTAATTTACATCCCAATGTAAAAATTAATAAAATCAGTTGATTTTCGGGGGGGGTAATATATACTTGTCTTATAAAGGTAGAAAGGAACTATTATGAATGGAGAAGTAGAAAATAATAATGAAAAGAAAAAACAAAAGGTAGCAGCATTAGTTGGTTTAATAACATTGCTAATCGCAGTACTCGGAGCAACCTACGCATTCTTTCAAATGGATACAGATACAAATAGTAGTAATACAACCATAACAGGAAGTACACCAGATAAAAGTTTGGTAACATTAAAAGGAGTAACAAGTAACTTACACTTAAATATAAGTGCAAGTGATATGTCACTAGCTAATGCTAATAATGAATATTATGCAACAGATGTTGAAGGGAAAGCATATGAAAACACCGAAAGTGATGGAACAAAAACAATAGCATCAGTAGAATTAAGTGGAGGAGAAGCAACAACTAAATATAGTTGTACAGCAAAGTTAACAGTAAGTAGAGTAACAGAACCAGATGCAGATAAAGATACAATGATAGAAGTATTACATTCAGGAGATATGATATTACAATTTAAAGGTAATATCATAAGTGAGAAATTAGATTTGAGTGAATTAAAAGAAAATAATCCAAAAGAATATAATTTAAAGTTTAAAGTAACAGGAAATACCCCAGAAGAAATTCAAGCATATATCAAATTAATAAATAAAGATGAAACACAAGACCCCCAAAATTATTTAGCAGGGCGAAAATTAAATATAGATATAAGTACAAGTGAATTACAATGTGAAGTATTTATACCAGATCCAAAGGTAGCACAATTAAGAGCAAAAGATAAAGAAGTATCAGGAGGAATAGAACATATATCAGAACAAGGTGGAATGTATAGATATCAAGGAACAGATAATGTACCAAATTGGATATTATTTGGAACAAGAGAGAAATGTGAAAAAGATGAAGAAGACAAATGTACAAATTCAAAATTAAATAATATGACATATGATGAATACGTAGATAAATATATGTACAGAATAATAGGAATAACCGAAGAAGGAGAAATGTATTTGTTAAAAGAAACATTCTTAAAAGAAGGAACAACAAACAAATTTGCATGGCATAACACAAGTGATATATCAGATTGTTTAGGAGATAAATGTGAATGGCCAAATGTGGATTTGTATAAAAGATTAAATGGAACAGTATCAAATGGCAATCCAATATTTGTAGATAATAGTTATTATGAATATATGGCACAAGGAACAGAATGGTATCAATTAATAGCAGACCATAACTGGATGTATGGAGATACATACGTATCAAGATATAATGGAGATGCAATGTATGCGATAGAAACAGGAAAAACGCCAACAAAGAGAGATTGGCCAGATGAAGAACAAGGACAAGAAACATGTAGTAGTGATAATCAATGTACATCAAAAGACTATACATGGAGTAACAGTGCAAAAAATGTAAAAATAGGATTAATGTACATGCATGATATAGATTATGCATATGCAGATTGTAGTAGTGGGGAATGTATTGAAAGAGGAAATCCAGGAGGTTCAACAAACGTTGCAAACAGTTGGATACATTTCAAAAAAGATGGATATAACACATCACAAGATATTGAATGGTTAATAACTCGCTTTGGTGTCGAAAGTGGGCGTCTTGGGCGTGTGGATGCGCGGAGTGTGTCTGATAGCGGCATCCTTGACACCCGCACCGCCTTGGCTGGCGCACGTGGGTCCCGGCCTGTCTTCTATCTGTCATCAGCAGCAGAAATTGCCGATGGAGACGGAACGAAAGATTCACCGTTTATTTTGGAATAAAAACGATAAATTCTGCCCTGGGTGGCGAAGTCATCTGGGCAGTCCGAAAATGGGGTTTTGCACATTAAAATGTATATAATGAATTTATTCATTATAGATAGGCAGTCTTGAGTATTAAAATGGCTCGCTTTGGTGTCAATAGTACGAGTAACACGAAGATGTGCTAGAATAAATGAGGTTTATATAGCCTCTTTTTTAGTTAACAAATTTAATATAATACCTAAGAATAGGAAATTAATTAAAGTATTCGTACCTCCATAAGAAAGAAAAGGTAAAGGTATCCCCATAATAGGAAGCATTCCTAAATTCATACTGATATTATATATTTGGTGAAATATAAATATAGCGATATAAGTATAAGCAAATGTTTTGATATATTTAGATTTATTTTTATTTGTTTTATAAATTAAAAATAAATCTATAATAATAAAAGATAAGCAAATTATAATGGCTGAAAATACGCCATAATTACCAATAGAAAAAGCAAAGAAAAAGTCTGTCGGTGCTTCTGGTATATATAAAAGTATTTTATTTAAGCCAACTCCAAAGAAAGATGAGGCCCCAATAGTAATTAAAGCATTTTCTAGTTGATAAGAATTACCATGAGCAAAATTAATAATTCTATCCATCCGATAAAAGAAAGATGTCCCAATTAATTTTATTAAAGTATCTTGGAAGAAGAAATATAAAACAAAGAAAGAAGATATACCTAAAATTAATAACCCAAAACCTGTTATATACCACCATTTATTTAATTTTAAAGAAAGAATAACTACTAAAAGAATAATTAAAAAATTAATAATTGCACCTGTATCTGGTTCAAGAAAAACTAAAATAGAAGGTATTAGAGTTAAAAATAATAATTTAAATATTATTTTTAACTCATCTTTAAATGTTTTTAATTTAGTGTTTGATGCAATACTCACTAAATACAAAGATAAAGATAATTTAGCTAGTTCTGATGGTTGAAAAGAAAAACCAAATATATTTAACCAACATTTAGCCCCATTAACATCACTACCTAAAAATAATACTAAGATAAGTAAAATAATAGTAAAAAGATAAAAATAAAAACTATATTTAAATAATTTTTTAAACTTTAGTTTTTGACATATTAAAAGAATAATAAAACCAATAATAAACCATATTAATTGTTTTATAAATGCTTTATTATAAGTTGGACTAATAAGTTTAGCATTAAGCATATTAAAAAGACTTATTACTGATAGAATAAGTAAAAATATAATTAATATATAGTTATCTTTAAAAAACTTTTTCATATATTTATTATGGTCCAAAAGATAGTTATTTATCATAAAATATAGTGGAGGGGTTGTAAATGAAAGATTTACCAAGAGTATTTGCAAATAAAATTGATGAAAGCATTAATAATGATCAAGAACTTTTTTATGGTAATATGAGAGGAGAATCTCCAAAAGATGATTTAAGTGTTGTTAAAAAAATAAATAATATTTTTGCCGATTCTCACCATGTCTATAAAAGTAGAGTAAGAATTACTTTAAAAAATGGAATAGTAGAAAAAGTAATAGTAGGTAAAACTAGTTCAGAACTCATTACCATAGATGGAGAATTAATTAAAATAATAGATATAGTAGATATTGTTAAATTATAGTTTTTTTGTTATCATTTAAATATGAAAAAGAATGATATTAAATATATAATTATTTTTATTTTATTAATTATATTAATAGTAGGTACTATTATATTTTCTCATTTAAAAAATAAACCACTTAATAATGTTAATAGAAAAATAGAGTATATATTTAATAATTTAACTTATGATGATGTTTTAAATATGAGTAAAAAAACATTTAATAATGCTTTAAAATTAGTTAAAAATGATTTTGAATATGAAATAGATAATAATGAAATAGTTATATATAGTATTAATGATTATAATAATTATAAAAAAATATTAAATTATTCTTTAATAAGTAGTACTTTAAAAAATAATATAATTGAGAGTGTTTTAAATAGTAAAAAGATTATTAATTATAAAGGTGAATATTTTATTGAATCATATGAAAATAGTTATAATAAAAATTATGTTGGGAGTATATTAAGTATTAATAATCATGGTGATAAATTTGTTACTATTAAAAGTACTAATTATTATTGTGAAAATAGTAAATTTATTGGCATATTAAATGAAGAGCCAGAATGTGAATATACAAAAACAGAAAGTAAATTTACTTTATCTTTAGAAAATAATTTATTAAAAGTAAATAATTTTGAAGAAATAGAAAGAATATTACAATAAAAAAATATATTAAACGATTTCGTCAATATATTTTTTTAATTGTTTAGAATTATTATCAAATATTATTTTTAATTGATTATCAATTTCTACAATACCTTTAGCACCTAATTTTTGAATAGCTTCTTTATCAACTACCGATACATCATGTAAGATAACTTTAAATCTACTCATATTACATTCAGCATTAATAATGTTATCTTTACCACCAAGAAAACCAATTAGTTTATTTTCTTTAATAGCAAAGTCTTTTCTAGTTAGCTTAATAGCAACCGCTAGAATAATAAGTATAATAATACCTATAACAATATATTGAAGTGCTGTATTCACATTTCTCACCCATAATAATTATACTATAAAAATTTGATATTTAAAAGTGGTACTCACTATTTTAGAAAATAATCATAAATTAATAATGAGAATACATGAAAGGGTGAAATAATGAATAATAATTCAAATAATTCAAATACTGGCAATTGTATTAATGAAATTCTAAGTATAATTTTAGTATTACAAGAAAATGCTTGCCCAGATAATTGCTTAGACACTTGTGATAGACCAATGCTTGGTGGTGGCAGTAATTGTTTAGTATGTAACACAAGACCGGTAATGCTTTATACTTGTGGAGGTAATGGTACACCTTGGAGTATGCCAATTACCAAAGATGTTACAACTGATTGTGATGGAGTAGCAATAGGTACTACTTGTTCAACAGTATTTAGAGTAGAAAAAATAGAAGGCAATTGCTGTACTTTTAGAGTTCTTGCTGAAAATACTGATGCAACTTCATTATATCCATATGTAACAACTAACTCATTCTTTACAATGGATTGCAGTTGTCTATGTGCCATAAGATGCTTGTCAGATACTTATGTTGACTGTGTTTGTTAAAATATCTAGCAAAGTGTAGATGGAAACCATACATTAGTTATGGTTTTTTATTTGAATTATTTTTATGCTATTGCTTTTTAAAAGCATAAATAAAAAACAAGATTTTGTGCTGTGTATTAGATTGGTGGTGTTAATGATAATCAGCATAAGCTATATCAATGTCAAAAGGAAAAGCAGCAT
>CANPZJ010000031.1 GCA_947588795.1 uncultured Bacilli bacterium | reverse complement strand
TATATCTGACATCAATAAGTTTATCATCTATTTAAAATATAAACAAGTTCCATCAGTAAAATTGTTCATAAGAGATATAATTTTTTTTATCTGACTCTACTTTACTATCATGATTTAAGTTTATTAAAACTGTTTCTAAACTCTCATCATATTTTTCACTTTTTTCTACTATTTGCGAATAATATGATGCATAGTATGATAAGTTTCTTACTTTGGTACTTTTACTAAAATTACTATTTAACTCAACTAAAATATGCTTACCACTATCTGACTCAACTATTAAATCTGTTACTTTTAATCTTTCACTTTTTCTTCTTATTTTTAGTTCAGTTGGAACAAACTTCAATACGTGTACTTTTTCTTCTAAAATATCTGATAAAATATAATCAAGTAATCTCGTATCTTTTTCATTAACAACAATTGCTTTAAAGATTGAATCTTGCATCAAAAAAGTTTCTTCTTTAGTTTCAGTTTTCATAGGTCAATTTCAACTCCTTTCACTTATATATATAGTGTACTAGGAAGCCAATTTCCTTTTTTTCAAGAAAATTTTCACAAAAAAGTACCAAAAATTAAAAAAAATCTCTATTTTTAGAGACTTTTTACAATTTTAAACGTTTTCTAATTTTACCCCAACTACTTTACTAATACCAGCGTTTTGCATTGTAATACCATATAAGACATCAGCATATTCCATCATTCTCTTTTTATGCGTAATTAAAATATATTGGCTATCCATTTTCTTTTTATTTAAGTATTCACCAAATAAATCAACATTTACTTCGTCTAGAGCAGCTTCTACTTCATCTAAGACAATAAATGGTACAGGAGATACATTAAGGATAGCAAAAAGTAAACATATAGCAGTAAGTGATTTTTCACCACCTGATAGGCTTTGGGTATTATGAATCTTTTTCCCTGGTGGAATGATAATCATTTCAATACCTGTATTTAAATAATCATTAGGATCAGTTAGTTCTAATTTACCAGTTCCACCTTGAAACATAATTTTAAATACTTTACTAAACTCTTCACTTACTTTATTAAATGTCGTAATAAATTTTTCTTCCATAATATTATCCATATCACTAATTATTTCTTTTAAACTATTCATTGATACTTCTAAATCTTCTTTTTGACTAGTTAAAAATTCATAACGACTACTTACTCTTTCGTATTCAGCGATACTACCGGTATTGACTTCTCCTAAAGATTTAATTTCACTTTTTAATTTATGCACTTTACTTCTTGCTAAATTTTCATCAATATCGAGTTCATAATTTTCTTTCGCATATTCATAAGTCATATTATATTCTTCATTTAATGTAAGTAATAAATTATCTAATTTAACATTTAATTTACCAACATTAACACTAACATTATTGAGTTCATTAGAAATACTTCGGTATTCTTGATTAGCTTTATTAGTTTTATCTTCTAATTCTTGTAGTTCATTATTTAAATCAATCTTTTTATTTTTTAAATCAGTTAAACCTTGTTCTAATTTTTCTTTTTCAATAGCTAAATTATTTTCTTTTTGCATTATTTTTTCAAGTTCAGCATCTAAATTATTCTTCTTTAAATTAGTTATACCATTTAAATCATTTTTAACTATTTTTAAACTTTCTTCTTTACTTTCCAGAATATTTATTTGACTAGTTTTGGTACTATTTAGATTAATTAACTCAACCGCACTTTTATTTAACTTATCATTAATTATTTCCTCATCACTGGTAATACTTACTAATTCTTTATTTAAGCTATCTATTTTTTCATTAACTTTTTCTAAATTTAATTTATTATTTTCAAGTTCACTTTTTAAATTAATATTAGTACTTTTCTTTATGGTTCCACCACTTATTGAACCACCGGCGTAAATAATACTACCATCAAGGGCTACTACACGATATTTATATTCCATTATCTTGGCAATTAAATTCATACTATCAATGTCTTTAGCTACAATAACATTACCTAATTGATTTTCTAGTATATTTTTGTAAGTATGATCATAACTTATTAGTTCTGATAAAATACCTTCATAACCATTAATTTTTTGGAGTCTTTCCTTTACTTCATTACTAACTAATCTAGATTTAATAATATTAAGTGGTAAGAATGTTGCTCTTCCTAAATTATTATCTTTTAAATAATTAATCGCACTTTTAGCAGATACTTCATTATCTACGACAATAAAATTACTAGAACTAGCTAAGACCACTTCAACTGGCATTAAGTAATCATTTGGTACTTCAATTAAATTACCAATTGTATTATGAATACCTTTAAGTCTATTATTATTTAAAATACTTTTAACACTTAAAGGCATTTTTTCATTATTTAAGATATTATTTTCTAAAATATCTATTTTATTTTCTAATTGTAATTTATTTTTAGTTAAATTATTTAACTCTTCACTATATGTAGTTTTCTTTAAAATAATATTTTTATATTCATTATTTATTTTGGTATTTTCTTCTTCTAATACTTTAATATTATTATTTAATATATCTATTTCTTTATTAGCTATTTCAATATCTTTAATTAAATTTAATTCATCATTTTTTAAATTAATTAAATTATTTTTAATTTTATCTTCACTATATTCATATTTAGTTCTTTCAACAGCTAGTCTTTTTTCACTACTAACTAAAGATAATTCTTCCGTTAAACTAATTAATTTTTTATTTTGCATATTTATTTTATCATCTAATTTATAAATATCTAATTTTATTTTTTCTACTTCGGCAGTATCAGTAACTTTAGTCATTTTTTCTAAAGTATTAGTAAGTTCTTCTTCTCTTTTTTTATTATCTAAATATTCTTTATTTAATTTAGTAATATCTTTCGTAGTTAAAGCAATTTCCGTATTTTTTAACTCATCTTTTAATGATACATATTGCCGAGCTATTTCCGCTTGTTCTCTTAAAGGATTAATTTCGCCAAATAATTCGTTAATTACTAAATTAATGCTTGCTATATTATCTTTAGTTTTATCAAGTTTTTTTAAAGATTCTTCTTTTCTTTTTTTATATTTTAAAACTCCTGCCGCACTTTCAATGATAGTTCTTCTATCAATTGGTTTAGAGTTTACGATATCCATAACGGATCCTTGGGAAATAATATTAAAGGCATCATTTGATGAACCACTATCAATAAAAAGATCAGTAATATCTTTAAGTCTTACTTTAACATTATTTATAAAGTATTCACTTTCACCACTTTTATAGACGCATCTTTTAACTTCTACTTCATTAAATTCACTATTTAAATATTTATCGCTATTATCAAAAGTTAAGGTAACTGATGCTTTATTTAAGGCATCTTTAGCATCGCTTCCACTAAAAATAACATCACTCATTTGCGCACCACCACGAAGTGATTTAACTGATTGTTCTCCTAAAACCCAACGAATAGCATCAACAATATTGGACTTACCACTACCATTTGGACCAACTATGGCCGTAATACCTTTTTTAAATTCAAAAATAGTTTTATTCGCAAATGATTTAAAACCATCTAATCTAATACTCTTTAAATACATAAAATACCTCTACTTTGCAGATTTTTTATAAGCATCAAAAGCTGCATGTTGCTCTGCTTCTTTTTTGCTTTTACCAATACCTTTGCCGTAGATAATATTATCAATTCTTACCTCTACCTCAAAGGTTTTATCATGAGCTTCTCCATATTCATTTACTAAAACATACTCTAAAGACTTTTTATCTGTTTGCACTAGCTCTTGTAATCTCGTTTTATAATCATCAAAAAACATAAAATCTTTTTCAATATAAGGAATAACTGTTTTATAAACATATTTTTTAGCAACATCATAACCTAATGATAAATAAATAGCACCAAGAACACTTTCATAAGTATCAGCAATAATTGTATCATTAATATCATGTTCTTGACCATGACCTACTCTAATATATTTATCATAACCAATTTGTTTAACATAATATGCTAGAGCTTGTTCACAGACAAAGCTAGCTCTTTTTTTAGTCATTTCGCCTTCTTTACAATCGGTATTTAAATAAAAATATTCACTAGTTATAAGTTCTAAGACAGCATCCCCTAAAAATTCTAATCTTTCATAATTTTTAGTACCTTTATGTTCATTAGAATAACTACTATGAGTTAATGCTTCTTCTAATAATTTTTTATCTATCTTTTCTAAATTATATTCTTTTAAAAAGTCCATACTCTCACCATAAAGTAATTATATCACAAAAATAAGTAAATAAAAAATAGTAATTTTTATGGCAATCGCATAAAAAAATTCAAGAAAAACTATTGACATAAAATAATAGCCTATAATAAATGCAAATAATCAAATTAGTAATTATTTTTTTTAATCATATAATGAAATATAATTTTTAATTTCAAAATCAAGAAAATTTTACTCAAATCCCCTATTTTTGGGACTATTCTTACTTTACGTCAAATTTTTATGCGATTGCCTTAAGTAATTTCTACTATTTTTTATTTACTTATTTCTTCAACTGCAAAAGGTTTATTATTGTATTGTTTTATTTAAAATTTACTTAACAAATCAATTAATCTTGTATTTTTATAAATACTTTCTCTTCCTACTTTTTCAAATTCAAGTAATCCTGCATCAACTAAACTATTTAAATATGTAGTAGCAGTTTGTCTAGTTACATCACATCTATTTTCAATATAATTAATTCTAGTATATACTTCATAGAATAAAGAATCTAATAATTCATCAGAATATATTTTAGGTAATTTCATCATAAATTCTTTCTTATAAGATTCCATTTCATTTTGAATTTGTTTAATTAATTCAATCGTATTTTTAGATGTTTCTTCGATTCCTTTTAATATATATATAATCCAATCTTCATAGTTATTATTTTCTCTAAATTCAGTAAATAATTTATAATATTGTTCTTTATTTTTATTAATATAATTACTTAAATAAAGAATTGGACTATCTAAAAGATTATTTAATACTAAATATAAAACATTTAATATTCTACCAGTTCTACCGTTGCCATCATAAAATGGATGAATAGATTCAAATTGATAATGAATTAAAGCCATTTTAATTAGTGGATCCATCTCATCATCATTTTTATTAATATAATCTTCAAGATTTTTAAGTAAATCTCTAATTTCTGTTTCTTCTTGTGGTGGAGTATAAATTACTTCTCCTGTTTTACTATTAACTAATTTAGTACCAGGATTTTTTCTGATACCAGCTTTATTGTGTTCAATCATTCCTTGCAGTTCTACTAAAACATTTGTTGAAATAAATCCTTTTTCTTTTATAAGTTCATACCCACGCCAAATGGCACTTCGATAATCAACTACTTCTTTAGCAGATTCATCTTTAAATCCACTTTCTGTTAATACTTTATAAATACTATCATGTGTAGTCACAATATTTTCTATTGCACTGCTATCCTTTGCTTCATTAATCGTAATGGCATTGATTAAAATATGTTGATTTGGAATCGAATTAGCAAAGCCTTTTAATTCAGCAAGTGATCTTGAAGCTTCATTTAATGCTTCGAGTATCCTTGGCGTTTTTAAATCATAATCATTAAATGGTAATAACTTCATAGTTAGTCATCTCCTTATGTATAATAATACACTATTTTTTTAACATATACAATAAATATGTTAAATTTATGCGGTTTTTTTAACGTATTTATTAATTGTATTTATTCTATTTTATTTACTATTTAAATATTCAATAGCTTCTTTTAAAGTTTTAACTTTAACTATTTCAATCTTTAAATTTCTTTTCTTTTTTATATTTACTGCTTCATCATAGTTTTCTTCCGGACATAAGAAGATATCAGCGTGATTTTTCTCGGCCCCTAAGACTTTATATTTAACACCATCTATTTCTTCAACTACCCCATCACTAGTAATTGCCCCTGTTCCAACAATATTAAGACCATGAGTAATATCTTCTTTAGTTAAGGCATTATAAATAGCTAGACTCATCATTAAGCCTCCACTACTACCTGATTCATTATCTTTCATTTTTACTGATACTGGTATTTCTGTTTTATATTCATATGCTTCACTAAAGGCTACCCCTATTTTTAAAGAGTCATCTTTTTCTTTATAAATAATGGCATATCTTTCATATTCTTTATCATTATGTTTAACTTTAACTTTTACTTTATCATTTTCTTTCAAAGTATTAATGTATGCTCTTAACTCATCTAAATTTTTAGTTTTTGTATCATTGACACTTATTATTTCATCACCAATTTTAATATTAGTTTTAGCATCTTCGCTAATATAAATAACTCTATTAATGGTATTAGTAATTTCAATACTATAATCTGATTCTCTAAAAGCAGAAATTATCGCATTATCAATTCCTTCATCTAAATATTCTTTACCTACTTCAATAACTTCTTCATAACTATTATCATTAGTTACTTCTTTTAAAGGAATTAAATCCCAATCCGGTAATATATAAGATAAAATTATAAATGGAGCTGTTCCTTTCATCGCTGTAACATAACTCATGGAAAGAGTTCCTTCTTCTTTGTATTCTTTATCAATAACTACTCGATCTTCTAAATTAATGGTTCCGCCACTTTTATAAATAACAAAAGGAAATTCATAATAAAACAAGAAGATTAAAATACTCATCACTATTAAAAATTTATAATTTTCTTTAAAGAATTTTTTAACACTCTCATATAATTTATTAAACATTATATCACCATAATTCATTATAACACTTTGGAGTTTAATTATGAATAAAGTTAAAAAAATTTTCACAATAATTTTATTATTTTCATTTATCTATTTATTATTTAGATATAATTTTATTTTACAAAAATCTGTTAATGATGCAGTTCTTCTTTGGCTAAATAAAGTATTTCCCTCTCTATTTATTATGTTTATTATAAATGATTTAATTATTAATAGTCATATACTTGATAACTTATGTAATTTAATTAGTCCTATATTTAATAAAATATACAATGTATCTGGTACTTCTTTAGAATGCTTTATATTATGTTTATTTAGTGGTACACCATCAGCAGCTTATATTATCAAAGAAATGCTCAGTAATAATAGTATTCATGATGAGGATGCTAATAAATTAATTAGTTTTACTTTTTTTAGTAATCCTTTATTTTTATATAATATTTTAAGTATTTCTTTTAATAAATTTATTACTTTAAAAATAATTATTATTCATTATATAACTAATTTATTAATTGGTTTATTTTTTATGAAAAATAAATCTAATAATAATAATAATAATAATATAACTTTTAAAAATAAAGAAAATACTAAAATTATTAATTTAATACCTAAAGCTATTAGTAAAAGTTTTAATACTCTTTTAATGATTTTAGGAACAATTACTTTTTATATGATTATATCTAATTATTTACTTAAAATAATACCTTTAAATATAATAGGAGAAGTTATTTTAAGAGGAATACTTGAAATTACGCAAAGTTTAAATATTCTACCTAATTTAAATATTCTAAGTATGATAAAAGAGATAATAGCCTTATCTATTATCTCTTTTGGGGGACTTTCTATTCATACCCAAATACTTAACATTATAAGTGATACCCCTATTAAATATAAGAATTTTTTTATAGGGAGAATCCTACATGTATTATTTAGCACATTTTTGTATTGTCTTACCACTATTATCATTTATAGTTAAATATTTATCATTAGAAATTAAAAATTTATTATTATTTAAATATGTGATTTCTAAATCATCAACTGGATTATTTTTCTTTTCATTATTGTCTTCATGATATGGTTTATTATAGATTGGTATATTAATTTTAAAATAGTGTTTTTCAGCACTACTACTATCATTAAAATATGTAAAAGTATAACAATTACTAATTTCAGCATTACTCATAGTCCAAGAACTTTTTTCACCAAGTATATTAGTATAAGTCACAATATCTTTATCTTCATTCTTTTTGATTATTAGTGAAGATTGAAGATTACTTTCTTGAGGGTGATAATCAAAAGTTATTTTTATATATCCTAATTCTTCAGTTTCATCACTTATTCCAATTAAATCATATTTAGTTAGATCATCTTCTATCGTTTTTAATATTTCCGTTCTATTAATTTGATTATTATAAGCATAATCATTATTAGAAGTTTCATCTTTTAAATCAGAAAGTATTTGAATTAAAAATATAAGAACTATACTTATTAGAATAATACTAACTAAAAGTTCAATTAAAGATATCCCCTTTTTATTCAGTTTCACTTGGCACCTCAATTAAAGACTTTGGCTTAAAAAACAAATAACAATCATCAGTTTTAGCAGCAGCTATTTTATATTTACCATTTTCAAATGTAATAGTCGATCCATTATTACAATTGCTCATATTTTCTACTAAAGCATATTCATCTTTATTAGGGACACTTTTCTTTAAATCATATCCTTCTGTTACTTCATTATATACCATAAAATAAACATTAATATCTTGACCACTATTTTCTAAAAGAGAAACTTTAATATCTGTCTTATAAGAATTTAATATATGACGATTATGAGAATATGATCCTAACAAAAAAATCATTAAGGCTAAAAATAAAATAAAGAAAGTATAAATCAACGTTGTTGAAACAAAACCATTTTTTTTCATAATTACACACTTACCCAACTATAAAATTTATAACATTTTTCACTGTCTTTACAATTTTCAAATTCTACAGCTAAAACATTATCACATTTAATATCTATATCAACTGTTTTAATATACTCTCGCATATCTTCTGTAAGCTCCGTAAAATAACTATTACAAATATTATTTGAATCATCTGCAGATTTACATTTTTTTAAATTACTAATATTTGCTTTTTTTAATATAATTATTTGTTTTACATCAAAATCTGTTAAAATTTTTTCAAATAAAATTCGATTGCTTTCATTACTTTCAAATAATAAATTAGTTTCTTTTCCTACTGTCATAAAATATTTATTATTATCATTTTTTAAATTTTCGATAATACCATTTATATTAAGACTATCTAAAACTTTTTTAATATAATAAGTTCGATAAATATATGCAACATCATCGTAATCTACTCTAGCTTTTTCCGATTGTAATACATTATTAAATGATGTATATATAAGAAGTAAAGCACTGGTTAAAATGACAATGGCCACAATAGTTTCGGTAAAAACAAACCCTTTTCTATTCATATAACCACTTCCTATTATAAATTATAACTTAAAAAAAATTTTTTTACAACTAAAAAAGATATATTTTATGGCAATCGCATAAAAAAATTCAAGAAAAAATATTGACATGAAATAATCACCTATATATAATGGCAATAATC
>CANPZJ010000030.1 GCA_947588795.1 uncultured Bacilli bacterium | reverse complement strand
AGGCGAAAAGATATTATAGATTATTCATATGTCTTTTTCAATGTTGTTGTGTTGCACTTCATTTTTAAATTAACAAAGCACAAAAAAATTGACTTTTTATCAATAAATGTGGTATAAGTTAATTGACAGGTAATGCTGTTATCACTTGAAGTCGGTGATAATCCACACCGGTGGACGTTAATATCCAGAATTTGCGATGCAGGTTGTCATCATATACAATCCAGACTTTAAAAATAATAGTCTTTCAAAAGACTTTTTTTATGCATTATATTTTAAAATATTTAATAGTTTGCTATAATAAATATATAAATTAGAAAGGATGTATAAATATGTGTACAGCAATAACATACAATACTAAAAATCATTATTTTGGGAGAAATTTAGATTTAGAATATTCTTATCATGAAAGTGTAACAATTACTCCAAGAAATTATGTATTTAAATTTAGAAATGGAGAAGAAGTAAAAGAGCATTATGCTATTATTGGGATGGCTTATGTAAATAGTAACTATCCACTATATTATGATGGTGTAAATGAAAAAGGTTTAGGAATGGCAGGACTAAATTTTCCTGGTAATGCCGATTATAAAGAGATAGATGAAAGTAAAAATAATATAGCTCCTTTTGAATTTATTCCATACATCTTAAGCAAATGTGCAACTATTGAAGAGGTCAAAGAATTATTAAAAGATATTAATATTGCAAATATTAATTTTAGTGATGAATTAAAAGCATCACCTTTGCATTGGATTATATCAGATAAAGAAAAATCTATTACAGTTGAAAGTGTTAAAGAAGGTTTAAAAGTATATGATAATGAAGTTGGAGTTCTAACTAATAATCCAACATTCGATATTCATATGTTTAATTTAAATAATTATATGAGTTTATCTATCGAACCACCAGTTAATAATTTTTCGAAAAAATTAAATTTCAATACTTATAGTAGAGGAATGGGTGCTTTAGGTCTTCCTGGTGATTTATCAAGTGCATCTCGTTTTGTTAAAGCAACATTTACAAAAATGAATTCATTATCTGGTGATTCAGAAAAAGAAAGTATTAGTCAATTTTTCCATATCTTAGATTCAGTTTGTCAACAAAGAGGATGTGTTCATATGGGTGATAATTTATATGAAATAACTATTTATAGTTCATGTGCTAATATGGATGAAGGTATATACTATTATAAAACTTATGATAATAGTCAAATAACAGAGGTAGATATGTATAAAGAAAATATTGATAGTGATAAATTAATTAGTTATGAATTAATTAAGGATGGCGAAATATATCATCAAAATTAATTAAATATTTTCTGGGATTAATTCATTTAAATACTCTAGGATTTCTTCTTTAGAGTATTTATTTTTGCCATTTAACCATTCAAAACAAACACTAACGACTGCTCCTAAATAAAATCTTACCAATATATCAGTAGGAACATTACCTTTATGAATATTATTAATTTCTAATCTTTTATTAATATCTTTAACAGCACCTTCAATAAAAATATCTTCTACAATACTACTTCTATTACTAAGAATAATTGAGGTATAAATATCTTTTTTTGCATCAATATGATCTAATATCAAATTAATCATTTCCATATAATATTCTTTGGTATTAACTATTTGACTATTTTGATTTAAAGAGGTTTGTAAATTATTTTTTAAATCTTTTATTAAGGCTAATAACAATTCATATTTATCGGAATAATGAGCATAAAAAGTAGTTCTATTAATAAGAGCTTCATTACAAATATCAGCTACTTTTATTTCTTCAAATGATTTATCTTTAATGAGCTTTGTTAGGGCATTAAATAAGGCTTGTTCTGTTTTAACAATTCTTAAATCTTTTTTCTCTTTCATAAATATCACTTCATCATAAATTATATATCAGTATTATTATTTTGTAAATATAACAATACGCTTGTTGTTTATTTGCCGATACATAATTTTAAAAATGTTGTTTATCATACAAAATTTTAATTTTTGCAGTGGAATAAATTGATATACTATCATAAAATTTCTAAAGGAAAGAAGCGATAGTATGCGAAAATTTGCCGATTTTATATGTAAACATCAAAAATTAGTTATATTTATATCATGTATTTTATTAGTATTATCTTTTATTGGTATGAATTTAACTAAAATTAATTATGATATTTTAGTATATTTACCAGAAGATATTGAAACAATTAAAGGAGAAAATATTTTAACTGATGATTTTGAAATTGGTTCATATTCACTAGCCTTAGTTGAAAACTTAAATAGTAAAGATATTTTAAAATTAGAAAATGATATCAAAAATATTGATGGCGTTAATAATGTATTTAGTATTTATGATGCGATTGGTACCTCTATTCCTCTAGATATGTTACCAAGTGATATAACAAGTAAAGTTCATAATGAAAATACGGATTTATTAATTATTACTTTTGCAGATTCTACCTCTAGTGAAAAAACAATTAATGCCGTAAAAGAAATAAGAGAACTCAAAGGTGAATATTTAAAACAAGGTGGCATGAGTTCAATGGTTGTTGATACAATGAACTTATCGGAAAGTGAAATATTTATCTATATTGTTATTGCCGTAATTTTATGTATCTTTATTTTAGAGTTATCACTAGACTCTTATGTAGTACCATTTATTTTACTTATGAATATTGGTTTTGCTATTTTATTTAATTTAGGTACTAATGTTTTTTTAGGAGAAATATCTTATATTACGAAAGCTTTAGTAGTGGTTTTACAACTCGGAGTTACCACTGACTTTTCTATATTCTTATATCATTCTTATGAAAAGAAAAAAGAAGAGGGATTAGATAAAACTAAAGCCATGACTGATGCAATAGTTGATACTTTTTCATCCGTTACTGGAAGTTCTCTTACAACAATTGCTGGTTTCTTAGTTTTGTGTACGATGCAACTTACTTTAGGTAAAGATTTAGGTATTGTTATGGCCAAAGGTGTCTTATTCGGTGTAATTTGTGTTCTTACTTTATTCCCAGCCTTACTACTTATGCTAGATAATTTAATTACTAAAACTAAACATAAAGTAATTGTACCTAATTATACTAAATTAAATACCTTCATTATTAAACATAAAAACGTTATATTTGCTATTTTCATTATTTTATTAATACCAATTTATTTAGCTTATTCGAAAGTAGATGTCTATTATAAATTGGATAGATCACTACCTAGTTATTTAGAGAGTATTAAAACTAATCAAGAATTAAAAGATAATTATAATATTGTTAGTCCAGAATTAATATTAGTAGATAGTAGCCTTAAAACTGATGATTTTAATAATTTAGTTCAACAAATTGAAGCTACTGATGGTATTGAATGGGTGTTATCACTCGCCAAATTAAATGAACTTGGGATTAGTAAAAATATGCTTAGTGATGATATTCTTAAAATAGTTGAAAATGAAAACTATGATTTAGTACTAGTTAATTCAAGTTATGAAACAGCCACTGATGAATTAAATAATCAAATAACACAAATAAATAAAATAGTTAAATCTTATGATAAAAAAGGAATAGTAGCTGGAGAAGGTGCCCTAATGAAAGACTTAGTTACTATTTGCGATACTGATTTTCATAATGTTAATACTTCATCAATTATTTGTATCTTTATCATATTGTTTATAGTTTTAAAATCATTAAGTTTACCATTCTTACTAATTATAACAATTGAATTTGCCATATTTATGAATATGAGTTTTTCCTACTTTGGTGGAGTAACGCTTCCATTTATTGCACCGATTGTACTTGGTACTATCCAGTTAGGAGCTACAATCGATTATGCAATTTTAATGACGACAACATACCTTAGAAAACGAAAAGAGAAGAAAACTAAAGAAGCTGCGATGTTAGAAGCCATGAACTATTGTGGTAATTCAATATTTACCAGTGGTATGTGTTTCTTTGCTGCAACATTTGGTGTTGGTGTCTATTCAAAAATCGAAATGATTGGGGCATTGTGTACTCTTATAGCGCGAGGAGCCATCATCAGTATGTTAGTAGTTATTATGGTGTTACCTTCAATACTTCTGATATTTGATAAATTAATTTTAAAAACTAAATTAAAAGAAAGGAAAGATAAAAAAATGAAAAATAGTTTTAAAAAGAAAGCGGCTGCAGTATTAAGTTTATTATTAATATTTGGTTTTACTTTTAATCCCATATTGGTAAGTGCTTTAACTAAAAATGAAACAGTTTATGCTAAATTAAATGAAGATGGTACTGTTAAAAGCATTTTAGTTAGTGAAGAATTAAAAAATGATAGTAAAAAAGAAAAGTTAGAAGATTATACCAATCTTACAAATATTTTAAATGTTAGTAATGACAAAACATTTGAACAAGATGGTAATAAATTAACTTGGAATGCAGATGGTAAAGACATATTTTATCAAGGAACAACTGAGGAAAAATTACCAATTAGTCTAGATATTACTTATAAATTAAATGATAAAGAAGAAAAAGTAGATGATATGCTTGGTAAAAGTGGTAAAGTAGAAATAACTTTAAAATTTACTAATCATGATAAACATAATGGCTTATATACTCCTTTTGTTATTACTACGGGTATGATTTTAGATAATGAAAATAATAGTAATATCAAAATAAATAATGGTAAAGTAATAGCCAATGGGACAAAAAATGTAATTGTGGGTATAAGTAGTCCAGGATTATATGAAAGCTTAAAAATAAAAGAATTAAAAGAAATGGATAAAATTACAATTAGTTATGACACAACTAAATTTGAACTTGCTAGTATTTATAATGTTATTACGCCAAAGTTAATTGAAAATAGTGATTTAGATGTTTTTACGAAAATGGATAATATTTATAAATCTGTTGATACTTTAGGAAGCAATATGGATAAAATAGATAGTGCTAGTAAAGAGGTAGCAAATGGTAGTAAAGTATTAAAAAGTTCATTAGAAACCGCTATTAATAAATTAAAAGAAAGTAGTAGCGAGAATACTTTAAGTAAAGATGAGATAAATAAAATAAAAGAACAAACTTTATTAGGAGTTAAAAGTCAATTAACAGAAAATTCATCTAATGGTTCAAATAAAGAAATACAAGAATATGTTACTGAATCTGTAACAAATATTATGAAAACATATTTAGGTGAAAATTTTGCTTACTATGGTGGATGTTTACAAAAAGTAGAACAAGCATGTTCAAAATTAGAAACAGCCGGATATGAATTAGAAAAAGTTCAAGCTTTTCAAAAAGATGTAACTGAACAAATTACTAATACAGTTTTAAAAACATCAATGTCTGTTGCTGAAAGTACTGCCTCATCTGTTGTTGATTCTTTAGTTCCAACTCTTGCTAATCAAGTTAAAAGCACTACAATTAATACTTTAACTAATTCCCTAGGAGCCCTATACACTGGCATTGATAAATTAGATAATGGTATTAATGAACTTTCTAAAGGTATATCTACCTTTAATGAAGAAGGCATAAAGAAAGTTACTAATTTAGTAAATAGTAAAGTTAAAGGAACATCTAGTAAAGTAAAAGAGCTAATTAAATTAAGTAATAATTATGATTCATTTACTACTGATCATAATTTAAATGATAGTAGTACTAAATTTATATTAGTAATTGATGGCAAGAATGCTCCGAAAGAAGAAAAAGTAGTAAAAGAAGATGATACTAAAATAACATTTTGGGATAGAGTAACTAATTTATTTAAATAGTCATAAATTAAACTAGATTTTTAAATAAGTCTAGTTTTTTTATTTGGATGTGTGCTATAATTTTTTAGGATGTAGGAGTGATAAAAATGGAAAAAAGAAAAAAAGAAATTGTTAAAATGTTACTAAATCAAAATTTAGATGCCAAAAGTGAAGAAGAGATCATTGACTTATTAGTAGATAATCCAATATCTATTGATGTTGATAAAGAAAATGATGCGAAAATGACTTTTGGTGATAAATTGGCAGATAGGTTATCGGCCGTTGCTGGTAGTTGGACTTTTATCATTTGTTTTTGTTTTTTCTTATTATTTTGGATTATCTTAAATGGTGTATTAATGGCAAATAACGCTATTGATCCATATCCTTTTATTTTACTTAATTTACTTTTATCTTGTTTGGCGGCTCTTCAAGCACCAGTTATTATGATGAGTCAAAATAGAGAAGCTAAAAAAGATTCAATTAGAAATAAAAATGATTATCATACTGATTTAAAAAGTGAACTTATTTTAGAAGATTTATATGATCAACTAGATGAATTACAAGAAAATCAAAGAAAAATATTAGAACTTTTAGATAAAATTAATAATCAACAATAAGTAAATCGCCAATGATTTGCTTTTTTTGTAACAAAATTATATTTTTCTAGTATATATAATGAACGGAGTTAAATATGGAAAATGAATTTGCGGAAATTTATGCCAAATATTATCAAAGTATTTATTGCTATCTTTTAACACTTAGTAAAAATAGTACTATTGCAGAAGAAATAACCCAAGAAACATTTTATAAAGCTTTAAAAAATATTAAAAAATATAATCCGGAATATAAAATGCTTACTTGGCTATGTAATATTGCTAAAAATACTTATTATACAAATTATCAAAAGAATAAAAGATATACAGAACTTCCTGATAATTTAGAAGAAAATGAAAAATCTATTATTGATAAGATAATAGATAGTGAAACAAATGAAATTTTATTAAAAATAATTCATAATTTAGATGAACCATATAAAGAAGTATTTACTTTAAGAGTATATGGTGAAGTATCATTTAAACAAATTGGTGACATATTTAATAAAACAGAAAGTTGGGCTAGAGTAACTTTCTATCGTTCAAAATTAAAAATAAAGGAGAAATTAGATGAAAAAGAATTGTAATATTGTTAAAGATTTATTACCTTTGTATTTAGATAATGTTTGTTCTAAAGAATCTAAAGAGTTAATAACTGAGCATTTAAAAGAATGTGATGATTGTCAAAATTATTTAGAAGAATTAAAATTTAATGTCAAAAGTTCTAAAAATAAAGATGTTAAATCATTTAAAAAAATTATTAAAAAAATCAATTTTAAAATAATAAGGAATACAATTATCATAATTTGTTTATTATTTGTTATTTATATACCTGTTAAATATTATTATAATAATTATAAATTTACTTTAGAATATAATAAAGATTTGTTAATACTTCTGCATAAAGATCTTTATAATGAAAAATCTAAAAGATGGAATTTTCAATTTTCTATACCAAAAATGGCTAATGTTCATGGTATTTCTAAAGAAATATATGAAAATGGGGAAAAAGTTAATATAATTTTCTTAACTGCTATATCAACTCCAAACGATTATTTACATGATGTTGGTGGAGGAACTGCTCCGGATATGGATTATGAAAGTATTAATCCTAATGAAAAAATGAAAGTTTATTATACAACTGAAGATTTAGAGGAAATAAAGAATGCAAGTAATAATGAGTTAGAACATTATCTAAAAAATGCTATATTGATATTTACTAATGATGAGGAAAAAACAGAAATTAGTTGTAATTTAAATAATAACGAATACAAATTTAATTTAACTTATTATAAGGAAAATGGCCAAATTACCAATATAGAAAATGATGATACATTACCACAAGATTTACTATGTAATTCAGCATCAATTTATAAAGGCGATTATAAGACAATTATTTGTGGTATATATCCAATTAAAAAAGATGTTTTTGAAAAAGTAAATAATTATATGACATCTCTTGGTGGTAGTTGTACGGAAAAAGTAATAAATAATTAAAGCACAAATTTTTAGTGCTTTTTCTTTTGTAACATTTAGTTTATACTATAGGAGTGCAAAGAATCTTTGCTAAAAAATAGAGTAATGTCAAAATACTTTGATAGATTAAACAAGACTTTAATAATAAAATGTATGCTGAAAGGAGGATACTTATGAGTCTGGGTAAACAAATTTTAAAATTAAGAAAGGAAAATAAAATGTCACAAGAAGACTTTTCAGAAATTTTTAATGTCACTAGACAAACTGTATCTAGTTGGGAAAATGAGAAAAGTTACCCAGATATAGAAACACTTGTCAAAATAAGTGATAAGTTTAATATTTCTTTAGACATTTTAATTAAAGGTGATAATAAAATGATACAAGATGTAACTAAAAAAATGAAAAATCATAAATTATTTAAAATAATTATCTTTGCTTTAATCATAGTACTTTTAAGTAGTGGCTTAATATTTTATTTTGTTAATGCTAAGAATAGAGAAGAAATAGCAAAGTTAAATGAAATTCAAAAAAATATGACTCTTACTACTATAAGAAAAGAAGATTTAGTAGAAGATATATTTATTAATCAAGATAAGATAAAATATCTAGATATTTTGGTTGATAATGAAATACTTATAAGTCATGTTAGAGTAATGCAAACAAGAGATATTGATGGTAATATAGTTAAAGATGATAATAAAGTTTCATATATTTTATTAGAATTACCAGAAGATTTTAGTTATAAATGGGATTTAATTAGAAATTCTAATATAAAATTTACATTAGTTAAAAGTACCAATAATAAACAAGCATTAAATAAAAATTTAGTAGATAAATTATTAAACAATAATTAACTAAAAATAAAAATATCGCTTTAAGCGGTATTTTTAGTCTTCCTTAATAAATTTTTCGTCCATTAAAAGTTTATGAATTTCTTCTTCTTTAGTGTCTATTATTACTTCTTCAATTTTATCAACTCGACATTTTTCAGCTTTTATGATGGCTTCAATTTTACTTACAGCATCATCTATATTATCATTAACAACTACATAATTGTATTTGGTAACTTCATTAATTTCTTGATAAGCCTTTTTAAATCTTTCCATTATTTTTTCATTAGCATCAGTACCTCTTCTTTTAAGTCTTCTAACAAGTTCTTTTAAAGAAGGTGGCATAATAAATATACATATGGCTTCAGGAAATATTTTTTTGACATTACTAGCGCCTTCAACTTCAATTTCTAAAATAACATCAATACCATTATTTAATTTTTCATTTATATATTCTTTTGGCGTACCATAATAATTACCAGAATAATTAGTATATTCTAAAAAATAATCTTCTTTAATTTTGTTTTTAAATTCTTCTTCTGTGACAAAGTTATAAGTAACTCCTGGTATGTCATTAGTTCTTATCTTTCTTGATGTTGTAGATACTGATAACCATCTTCCTTTATTATCATTTTTAATTAGTTCACTAATTATTGTCCCTTTACCAGCTCCACTTGGAGCAGAAATAACTATTAAAGATCCCTTTTCTTTTTGTTTAATCATATTATTCACCTAGTATTATTATAACTTAAATAAAGTTTTCGGGCAATTAGATAGTATTCGTGTTATGGCAATCGCATAAAAAAATTCAAGAAAAAATATTGACATGAAATAATCGCCTATAAATAATGGCAATAATCAAATTAGTAATTATTTTTTTTAGTATATATTGAAATATGATTTCTAGTTTCAAAAACAAGAAAATTTTGCTCAAATTCCCTATTTTTAGGAATATTTTTACTGGTGAAATGAAAAAGTAAAAGGAACACTTTTGAAATTCAATGGAAGGTAAGTGTTTATGCAGAACTAAGTGCAACA
>CANPZJ010000029.1 GCA_947588795.1 uncultured Bacilli bacterium | reverse complement strand
TTATCTTGATTTTCGGGGGGGGGTATACTATAATAACTTTATAGATAATAGAGGTTATTATAGATGAAGAGAATAATAAAAAATAACTATAAAATTATAATGGGAATTGTAATAGGAATAATATTATCAGTAACAAGTGTATATGCTGTTGATGCTTATATAGAAAGTAATAAAGTAACATATGATAATAAATATACAAAAAAAGATAATGTTCAAGAAGCAATAGATGAATTATATGAGCGAAGTGGAATACATCAAGAAAAATGGGTAGATCCAGTTCTTAATGGAGCAGATCCAGTGTTAAAAGATCCGCTAATACCAGTTGAAATAGAACCAAATGGGGATGTATATTATGCCAATGAAAAAAGTGAGTGGTATAACTATAGTGAAAAAAGATGGGCAAATGCAGTTATATTAATAGATGAGCCAAGTAATCCAAATTATGGGGTAGGAGATCATATACTAGAGAGTGATATCGAAAGTTATTTTGTGTGGATACCAAGATATCAATATAAAGTATGGGATATGGGCAATTATAGTGTATCCTATACCCCTGCTCAGATAACTAATACTCAAGATGAAGATACTTCTTTTTGGAAAGCAAAAGGAAATAATACGATAATAATAGATATTAAATTTGGCAGTGCAGATAAAATAGCTAAGATGAGTGAAAGTGAAGCAGCAGTAGGCGAATATTATACTCATCCAGCCTTTACTTTAGGTACGAAAAATTTAAATGGTTTTTGGATGGGCAAATTTGAAACTGGGGGTTCAATTAATAATATTATAGTAAAGCCTAATGTCGATACTTGGTATGATGAAACTATAAAAACTTTTTTTAATGCAGCTAGAGGATATGAAAGTACATTAGATAGTCATATGATGAAGAATACGGAATGGGGAGCAGCAGCATATTTATCTCATTCACCATATGGGATAGGTACAGAAATAAATATAAATAATGTTAAATATAAAACTGGTTACTCAAGTGCGCCAGAATTAAATAAAACAAGATATGATATTTCTGTAGGCGATAGTTCAACTAATAGTAAAACTCAACCATATAATACGGTAGTTGGCTATTTAGCAAGTTCTACTGGAAATATCAGTGGGGTATATGATATGAGTGGTGGAGCTAATGAATATGTAGCAGCATGCATCGAAAATAGGCCAAGTGAAAGTGGATTTAGTGAAACAGAGTTAAAGCAGTATATGGATTTGGGATATATTGATAGATATAAAAATGGTGTTAATGTTTTATCATATAATAATCGCATACTAGGAGATGCAACTGGAGAATTAGGTCCGTTTTATTCTTATATTGATGCTTGGGGTGAAACGCATCCTTCGTGGTATGGTGGCCTTGCTCAGTTTGTTTATTATAATGCAGAAACTAGTAAATACCTTAGCTGGTTTTGGCGTGGCGGTAGTTATGCTTATGCTTCTCATTCTAGTCAATTTGCATTTTATAGTGATACTGGGGGAATCACTACAGGTGATAGTACTTTTCGCTTAGTACTTTGCTAAAAAACAAACTAAATAATTAAGACTGAAAAAATAAATATTAGTCTTTTTTTAATTTATAAAATCATCTTGATTTTTGGGGGGGGTATACTATAATAATCTTATAATAGAGAAGGTTATTATAGATGAAGAGAATAATAAAAAATAACTATAAAATTATAATTGGTATTTTAATAGGAATATTATTATCTGTAACAAGTGTATATGCTATTGATGCATATATAGAAAGTAATAAAGTATCATATGATAATAAAAGCACAAAAAAAGATAATGTTCAAGAAGCAATAGATGAATTATATGAGCGAAGTGGAATACATCAAGAAAAATGGGCAGATCCAATACTAAATGGAGCAGATCCAGTTTTAAAGAGTCCATTAATACCAGTAACTATAGATAATGATGGTAACGTTTATTATGCCAATGAAAAAAGTGAGTGGTATAACTATAGTGAAAAAAGATGGGCAAATGCAGTTATATTAATAGATGAGCCAAGTAATCCAAATTATGGGGTAGGAGATCATATAATAGAAGATGATATTGAAAGTTATTTTGTGTGGATACCAAGATATCAATATAAGATATGGAATATGGGAGATTTTAAAGAAGTATTAGATGTGAAAAATTTACAAGATATAGAAAGTACGATAAATGAATCTTTCTATAAACTATTTGACAGAATATCCATAATAGATATTAAATTTGGAAGTGTAGATAAAATAGTTAAGATGAATGAAAGTGAAGCAGTAGTAGGAGAATATTATACTCATCCAGCATTTACTTTAGGAAACAAAGATTTAAATGGCTTTTGGATGGGCAAATTTGAAACTGGCTATAAAGGAGCAACAAAATCTACCGCAGCTCAAGTAGATGGAGAGGAAAAGGATAGTGTAGTAATAAAACCTAATGTATATTCATGGCGAAGTATAACCCTAAATAACGCCTTTTTTACTTCTTATAATTATGAAAGAGAATTAGATAGTCATATGTTAAAGAATACTGAATGGGGAGCAGTAGCCTATCTTTCTAATTCAATTTATGGCATAGAGGGAAAAATAAATATCAATAATAATTATGATTATAAAACTGGCTACAGTGCAGCTGCAAATACTAATCAAAATATTTATCCAGGCGATACTGGTAAAAGTGATGAACCAACTAAAACAATGCCTTGGGATACGCCAACTGGTTATTTAGCAAGTACAACAGGAAATATCAGTGGAGTATATGATATGTCTGGTGGAGCTATTGAATATGTAGCGGCTTATGCTAAAGATACTCAAGATTATAGTAATTTAACATCTAGTGATTATCAAACTTATGCTGATTATTTTAATGTATATAGTTCAGAGGGTTTAATTATTTTAAATAAACATAGAATATTAGGAGATGCTACCGGAGAGATGGGACCATTTTATGTGTTTTATGATAAAGGTGGCATAAGAAGAATTCATAACATATGGTATTATGGTTCAAGTGACTTTGATCCTTCTTGGGCACGTTTTGCAGCTAGAGGAGCAAGTGCTGATGGAGGACTATTATCAAATCAATTTTCTTTGAACTGTTGGAGTGGTGAACTTCGTAATATTATAGGATTTCGAATTGCTATTACTGCTAGTTAGATTTAAAAAGTAAACTAAATGTTAAGTTTACAATTAATTTTCTTAAATAAGATATTGGTTAATGTTATAATTTTATTTAAGGAGATTACTCATGGAAAAAGTAGTAAAAAAGTATAAAAGAAAAAAAAGAAAAATTAATAAAATTATAACTATCTTATTATTAGTGGCTATATTAATATTTTTTGGTGGTTTATTTTATTTAAATGTTTTACCTTTAATTACAAGTATTATTATTTTATTAATTACTTTATTTATAAGTGGTATTTTAATATTATTTAATTTTAGTCGTAAAAAAGGATTTCGAATTATTGGCTATTTCTTTAGTACTTTAATTATTGGTGCTTTTACTTTTATTGCAATTTATTTATATAATACAATAGGGTTTTTATTTAATGTAACTGATGGTAATTTTGCTTTAAAAAATTATAATGTTGTAGTCTTAAATGATAGTGAATATGATGATATTAGAGATGTTAAAAATAAAGAAGTAGGTATTAATAAAAATGATGAAACCATTAAAGATGCAAAGACAAAATTAAACAAAAAAGTTAAAGTAAAATATCAAGAATATGAAGATAGTAATGAATTAGTAGAAGATTTAATAAATAATAATATTGTAGCAATTATCTTAGAAGATAGTGAACTAGCTATATTAGAAGAAAATAATGATGATTATTTTAATAGATTAAAAAGTATTTATCAAATAGAAATAAAAAATAGTATTAAAAACTTACAAGATGCGGTTAATATAAATACTGAACCCTTCAATGTTTTTGTAAGTGGAATTGATACTTATGGTAAAATTAATGCCGTATCTAGAAGTGATGTTAACATGGTAATAACAGTTAATCCTAAAACAGAAAAGATATTAATTACTTGGATACCTCGTGATTATTATGTCAATATTAATAATAATAAAATGAAAGATAAATTAACTCATGCTGGTATTTATGGCGTAAATTCATCTATTTATGCTCTTGAACATTTACTTGATATTGATATAAATTATTATGTTAAAGTTAATTTTACTTCTGTTATTAAAGTAGTTGATGCCCTCCATGGTATAACTGTTTATAATGATGAAACATTTACTACTAATGAAAATATTACTTTTAGAAAAGGTGAAGTTAATTTAGATGGGGAAAGAGCTTTGTCTTTTGTAAGAGATAGAAAACATGTTACTGGTGGAGATATCGGCAGGGGTAAGAATCAAATTAAAGTACTAGAGGCCATTATGAATAAAGCGAGAAGTAAAGAAATAATCACATCTTATAATAAACTTTTAAAATCTTTAGATGGCGCTTTTGTTACTAATGTTAGTCAAAGTTCAATGACTGCCTTCATCAAAAAAGAAATTAGTAGTCCAAGAAATTGGCAAATAGATAGTTATACTTTAGATGGTACTGGTGCTTATGATTATACTTATTCATATAGTAAAAATAAATTGTATGTTATGATACCAGATGAAGATATGGTTAATACTGCGAAAGAAAAAATTAATAGTGTTTTAGAATAATCTCAATTTTGAGGTTATTTTTTTGCAAAAAAGAAAAAATTTGAATATTTTTTGTGAAAATTTACGCGAAAAAAAGGAAATCAGCAAAAAAGTTACTATATATATAAGTGAAAGGAGGTTTTTTTGAAATTAACACCAAAGAGTTTTACAACCTAAAGTATGACAGAGTTTTTAAAAGCATTTTGGCTGATCCTGATAATCCTAAAGTATTAGAATTAATTTTATCTGATATCCTAGATAGTGATGTTCATATTATGAAATTTATGACTAATGAAAGACCGGTTAAAAATAAATTACATAAAGTAAATATTTTAGATGTTTTAATTTATACGGATGATGATACTTTAATCAATGTGGAAATTAATACTAATTATTCAGAAAGTATTAAACTAAGAAATTTAAGTTATTATGCTTCCATTTATGAAGAAAGTATTAAAGACATCACTAATAGAAAAATTAAAACAATCCAAATAAATATTAATCATAATGATAAAAGTAAAAGACCTAAGAAAATATTTCATATATGGGAAGATACTTTAAGAGAAAAATATACTGATTATTTCTGTATCATTGATATTAATGTAGATAGATACAAAGAATTATGTTATGATAAAAATATCAAAGGAAATAAAGAACATATCTATTTAGTAATGTTGGGAGCAAATGCTAGAGAACTCGAAAATTTAAGTAAAGTGGATAAGTATGTAAAGGAAGTGAGTGATAAAGTGTTTATCTTTAATGCAGATGGAACTTATACTAAAACCATTTCAAGAGATGATGAAATGAAATTACTTGGTAAATTAGAAGGCTATGATAAAGGTGTAGTTAATGTAGCAAAAAATTTACTAAATATGGCTATGCCAGTCAAAAAAATTGAAAAAGCTACTGGACTTTCTAAAAAAGAAATTTTAAAGTTGAAAAAGAATGATTAGTTCAAAATAACTAGTCATTTTTTTTGACATTATTTGTCGAAGTTGTTTAAAATTATTTAATTTTGTTCTATATTATAATAGCAGGTGAATGTATGTTAAAAATGGATATGGAGTATAAGCATAAGATACTTTTTATACGTTTAAATGGTGATTTAAAAAGAAAGTGTTGTTATAAACTTAATAACTATTTAAATCCTGTACTAGCTAAACATAAGATAAAAATATTAATTATTAATTTAGCTAAGTTAAAAAGTATTGATGGGTCCGGAATTGATGCCATGTTAAGATTAAAATGCACCATGAGAAAAAATAAAGGAATTATACTTATATGTCATATGCCTTCAAACCTAAGTATAGCCTTAAAATCTTTAAAATTAAAAGTAGTGCCAAATGAAAAATCTGCCTTAAATTTGATTTGAGGTGTGAAAGGGTGAACTATGAAGAAAAAATAATAAAAGATAACGAAAAACTAATATGGAAGTTAGCTAGTCATTTCTATGGTGTTGATAAAAATGATTTATATCAAGCTGGTGTAGTTGGTCTACTTAAAGCCTTAAAGAAATGGAATAAGGATGGGAATACTAAATTTTCGACTTATGCCCATGACTATATTTTTGGCGAAATGTATCTTCTAGCAAGTAATAAAAATATTAAAATAAGTAAAGATATTTTAAAACTATATAAAAATATTGAACAAGCAAGATATATTTATGCTCAAAAATTAGGTAAAGTACCAAACAACTTAGAAATAGCTGAACTTTTAGGTTTAAGCCTTGAAGACGTCGAAATGGCAATGAGTAGTGCTAATAGTATTTTATCTTTGGATAACAATACTGATGAAGTTAGAAGTTATTATGAAACTATTGGTGAATGTACTGATTACGATACCAAGATCTTAATTGATGATAGTTTTAAAGTTTTATCTAAGGCAGAACAAGATATTATTAAATCAAGATATTTTGAAGATTTAACACAAAGTGAAGTAGCAAGAAAACTTAATATGACCCAGGTAATGGTTTCAAGGTACGAGAAGAAAAGTATTAATAAAATGCGAGAATATTTACAAATATAAGTATAAATAAAATTATTTTTTATCATAATAAGAATGGTGAAAAATAAATGAATAAAGATGAATATCAAAAGTTAGTAAAAGAACTTTCACCTAAAGAGCCAAAACTTCGTAATGCCGGTGTTGCTTTTTTAGTCGGTGGTAGTGTTGGTTTTATTGGGGAAGTGATCGTCAATATCTTAATGGAATCTTTTGGCTTATCCAGAGTTGATTCTTGTGCTTGGTTGGCATTTATTCTTATCCTTTTTGCAACATTTATGACTGCAATTGGCAAATTTGATAATTGGGTAGCCAAATGTAAATGTGGACTAATTATTCCAACAACTGGGTTTGCCCATAGTGTCCAAAGTGCTGCCCTTGATTACAAAAAAGATGGGTTAGTTACTGGAATAGGAGCCAATATTTTTAAACTTGCTGGTTCCGTTATCCTTTATGGTATTTTAAGTGCTTTCTTTCTTATTTTGATAAAGGTGGCGTTATATGGCTAGTTTAAAATTTAATAATGTTTATTTAAATGATTGGTTTACGATAACAGGACCCCTTGAAAGTAATAGTAGACTTAAAAAGTTAGACATCACTATGGACGATTATTATTTTGGGGAAAAGACTTTTGAAAAAGCGGAAGCGAAAATGCAAAGTGTAGTAATGCAAAGACTTTTAGAAAGAAATAAATTAAAGTATGAAAATGTTGATATTATTGTTGGTGGTGATTTACTTGACCAGATAACAGCTACAAATTATGCTTGTATAAATATGCCAATCTCTCTATTAGGTATATATAGTGCTTGTGCTACTTTTCCGGAATCTTTAATAGTATCAAGTATGTTTATTGAAAATAAAGATATCAAAAGAGCACTCAGTATTACAAGTAGTCATAATTTAACGGCAGAAAGACAATTTCGTTATCCGATTGAGTATGGCTCTCCAAAACCCCACACATCAACATTTACAGGTACTGCATCAATTAGTACCCTTATGTCAAAAGATGTTGGAAAAATAAAAATAGAATCAGCAACCATTGGCAAAGTTACCGAAATGGGGATTAAAGATGCTAATAACCTAGGAGCAGTTATGGCTCCAGCTGCAGCTCGTACTTTATATGAACATTTAACTGACTTAAAAAGAGATATAAATTATTATGATTTAATTTTAACTGGTGATTTAGGTTGTATTGGTAGTAATATATTTAAAGAATATATGCAAAGAAAATACAATTTAAAAGTTAAAAAGTATCTAGATGCTGGTTGTGAATTGTATGTTAAAAGTCAGGAAGTGTATTCTGGTGGTTCAGGTCCTGCGTGTCTTCCTTTAGTTTTATTTAATAAGATACTTCCTTTAGGAAAATATAAAAAAATATTAATTATAGGAACAGGTGCTTTACATAGCAAAACTTTCGTTAATCAAAAAAGTCCTATTCCAGCAATTGCCCATGCTGTTAGTTTGGAGGTAATGTAAAATGTATATTAAAGCCTTTATCTTTGCAGGGATAGTTTGTCTAATTTGCCAAGTAGTACTGGATAATACTAAGCTTACCCCAGGACATATTACGAGTGGTGTAACGGTAATCGGTGCCTTATTATCTTTCTTTGGTATTTACGATAAGATAATTGCTTGGGCTGGTTCTGGTGCCACAGTTCTAATTTCTAACTTTGGTCATATGCTTTATTCAGCAGGTCTTGCTGGTTATGAAGAAGCTGGAGTTTTAGGACTTTTTTCCCAACTATTATGTTCATCTGGTATAGCAATAGTTAGTGTAGTAGTTTTCTCTTTTGTCTTTACTATGATATTTAAAGCAAGAGACTAATAAAAACAGACTAAGTAAATTAGTTTGTTTTTTTAATTGCTTATAAAACCAATATATAATATAATCTAGTTAAGGAAGGAAACTTTAGAAGTAAATGAAATTAAAAGATGAATATAAGAAAATGCCAAAAGAATTAGTATATGATATGTATAATTCTTTAGTATATGATATTAAATACTATGATAGTATAACTAGAGATAAAATGTTAGATAGTATTATTTCTGAATATAAACAAGAAGGATATTTATATCGTATATGTACAGAAAGAGAATTATTATTTTTAAAATATATTCAAGATAATGAATTAACTAAAGATGATTTAAAAAAATATGAATGGGAAATAAATGAACTTAATAAGAAGGCAATATTTAGTAAAGTAACATTAAGTGTATATGAAGAGCAAGAAGATAATGTTACTAAAGCACTAGCTATGTATAATAAAGCAAACAAAAAAGTTGAAAATGAACTAGTTACTTTTATGGTTAGTGTTATTAAAATTAATGGTAATATGTTAACTAAAGCATTTCAAAGTATGATGAGTAGTATGTTTCATATGAATGAAGAGGCTTTTAATGCCTATTTAGCTCATCCATTATTTCATTTTTATGTTGATTATCATATGATTGATTTTCATGATTTAGAGGAAGAAGAATTATTTTATCGCGAATATTGGGATGAATTAGATGAACTTTTTTTAAGAAGAAAAGAAGTCGGTATGGCAGGTACTTTTAAATCAGATATTAGAGATAATTATGATATATTTTATTATGGTTTTCCTATTCGCAATCCTAAAGTAAAAAAAATGTATGATGAGATAAGTAAATTAAATATAAAAGATTTTTATTTTCGAGTTATTGATAATGCGAGATTACTTTATGATTATGATAATTTAGGTTTATTTATTGATGATAATAATTTAATTCAAATTATAAAGGATGCTTTAGATGAAATGCCAAGTGGAGCTTTAAATGGTTTTACACCGAAAAATTATCAAAAAGAATTAAAAAAGGGAGAAAAGTTAGATTTAGAATTTAAAGGTGGTCAAAATAATGCTCATTTAAAAAGAGAAGATGCTAAATTATTTTATAAATTATATTTTGCTCTTCTAGAATATATTAATAATAAACACCATTTAAGTAGTATTAAAAAAATATATAAACAAAATGGTATTGATCCAATGGATTTATATCCAATTAATGAATATTTATGGGAACATAGAAATATTATCGATGATTTTATTAAAGACAATCCTTATAAATTTAAAAATCACTATTTGCATAGGTGTGCTAAATAATGTATAATGACAACATAATTATATATTGATGAGCAACTA